>CABQNA010000115.1 GCA_902465425.1 uncultured Collinsella sp. | reverse complement strand
CCAGATAGTCCATGACCTCGATCTGATAGCGGTCGACCGAGAGGATGTATTGCTCGCCGGGGTAGGGGTAGGCGTCCTCGCGCGTGGTCATGCCCGGCTCCTTTCATCGGGCTTTTTGCTGATGTTAAAGCGGTGCCGTGACGGCTCGATTTCTGCTGCGTTACGATACGTTCTCGATTGCGATTCCACGATGTTTCGGCTGCGTGACCATTGTGTTTCGCCTTGCCGGGGCGCTGATGGCGAAGGGAGGGGCCGTGCAATACCGTGTTGACCCCAAAAGTGGTAACCGAATATCCGCTCTGGGTCTGGGCTGCATGAGGTTTCCCGGTGCGCCGGGACACCCCGATGCGAAGACGGCCGATGCCATCATCTCCCGTGCGGTGGAGCAGGGGATTAATTATCTGGACACGGCCTATCTCTATCCCGGCAACGAGGCTTGCGTGGGCGCTTCGCTTGAACGCCTGGGCTTGCGCGACCAGGTTTTGCTCGCAACCAAGCTGCCGCATGCTTCGTGCAAATGCGCGGAGGATTTCGATCGGTTTTTCGACGAGCAGCTGCGCCGCCTGCAGACCGACCATATCGACTATTACCTTATGCACAACATCACCTCGCCTGCGCAGTGGGAGCGCGTGGTGGCGCTGGGCATCGAGGACTGGATCGCGCAGCAAAAGGCTGCAGGGCGTATTCGTCAGATAGGCTTTTCGTACCACGGCAGCGCGGCGGACTTCCTTACGATGCTCGATGCGTATGAGTGGGACTTTTGCCAGATCCAGTACAACTACGCTGGAGAGCGATATCAGGCGGGAACGGCGGGGCTCATGGCCGCCGCCGAGCGAGATCTCGCGGTGTTTGTGATGGAGCCGCTTTTGGGCGGACGCTTGGCAGGCAAATTGCCTCCGCGGGCGCGCGCTGTTCTCGATGGTGCATGCGATCGGCATTTGCATACGCCTGCCGCTTGGGGGCTCTCGTGGGTGTGGAATCATCCTCAGGTGACGATGCTGCTTTCGGGTATGACCGATACCGCGCAGGTGGATGAGAACTCGTCACTGGCAGACCTCGCGTTGCCGAATTCGATGACTGCCAACCAGCTCGACACGATCGCGCACGTGCTGGATGAGTTTGAAAAATCGAATCGCGTGCCCTGCACGGGATGCGGCTACTGCATGCCATGTCCCAAGGGTATCAACATTCCCGGCTGCTTTGCCGCCTACAACGCGAGCTATGCGCACAGCTGGTTTACGGGGCTGTCGCAATACTTTACGGCGAGTGCGGTGCGCACAAGCGAGGCCAAGCTGGCGAGCAATTGCGTCAAGTGCGGCAAATGCGCGCGCCACTGCCCGCAGCATATCGATATCCCCGAGCGTCTCGATGACGTGCGCCGGCGCTTCCAGCCGGGCCCCGTAACGGCCATGCTTAAAGTCTTCGGCAAAACACGCTCCTCATGACCCTTTTATAACTTGCGGTGGAATAGTTCCTGTTTGCGGCAGAATAGGGGCCAAACAGGAACTATTTCACCGCAACTGAAAGGGGCTGTCGTGGGTCATCGGGATTCATGTGATGATTTGCGTGAGGTTTGTTGGGGCGTTTTGGGCGCTGGACACATTTCGCATCGATTTGCATCGTCGCTCAAGGAGGTGGACGGGGCACGGCTTGTGGCTGCTGCCGGCCGCACTCCTTCGCATGTTGAGGAGTTTTGCAGGGCGTTTTCGATTGATGCCGCGCACAGTTATGCCACGGCTGACGATAGCGGCGATGTGGCTTATGATGCGCTGATTGCCGACCCCGATGTCGACGCAATCTACTTGGCTCTTCCGCATGGCATGCATACGCGTTGGGCCTGTCGCGCGCTGCGCGCCGGAAAGGCCGTGCTGTGCGAAAAGCCGGCCGTTTTGGGTGAGGAAGAGGCTCTCTCGATTGCCTCCACCTCTCGTGAGCGCGGCGTGCTGTTTATGGAGGCGATGAAGAATCGGTTTTGCCCGATGCGCACTCGCGTGAAGGACTTGCTTGCGTCGGGTGAGCTTGGCCGTATTGTCTCGATTGAAAGCGTGCAAAAGCTCGATTACGGCGAGCCTCCTTCGGGCTATCTGCTTGATTCGTTGCAGGGCGGCTGTCTATATGACATGGGCTGCTATGCGGTCGGTTGGTTTGAGGATTTGCTCGCGGGCGCGTGCGAGGTTTCATCCCGTGAAGTTCGCTGGCGTGACGTATCAGGCGGCCGCGTCGATTGGGCCGACGAGATCCGTATGAGCGTCGGCGGTATACCCATTCATATGGTGTGCGACGGCAAAGCAACATATGAAAGCCGCTTAACGATTGCCTGTGAGCGGGGCTCGTTGGAAATCGAGCGTCTCCATCGCCCCGAGCTCGCCCATGTGAAGTACTCCGACGGGCGCACGCTCGAAATAAATGCCCCGTTTGAGGTCGATGATTTCTACGGCGAAATCCAGCATGCGACGCAGCTCATTCAGGCGGGGAAACTCGAAAGCCCCATCATGTCCCTAGCCGCCACACAGCGCTGTGCGCACATCATCGATGCGATTCGTTTGAAACTTTAGGGCGTGGGGCATGGCACCAGCGCTTGGAATGCCTGGAGGCCTTTGTCCCTGATGCCCCTTTTATAACTTGCGGTGGAATACGGTCTGTTTGCGCCAAAATAGGGCACCAATAGACCGTATTTCACCGCAACTGATGAGGGGGAGTTGGAGATGCTGACGATCGGGTGTCATCTTTCGACGACGAAGGGCTATCGGGCGATGGGGGAGACGGCGCTGTCCATTGGCGCCAATACCTTTGCATTCTTTACGCGCAACCCGCGCGGTGGCAAGGCAAAAGAACTTGACATGGATGACGTGGCGGCTCTGCGCGAGCTTATGGCGCAAAACGACTTTGGACCGCTGGTGGCGCATGCCCCGTATACCTACAACCCCTGTTCTGCCAAAGAGCGGGCGCGCGAGTTTGCCTTGGAGGCAATGGCCGAGGACTTGCAGCGTCTGGAAGCACTGCCCGGCAACTACTACAACTTCCACCCCGGTGCGCATGTGGGACAGGGGGCAGACGCCGGCATTCAGATGATTGTCGACACGCTGTGCCAGGTGATGTTTGAGGGACAGCAGACGACGGTATTGCTCGAGACCATGGCGGGCAAGGGCACCGAGGTGGGCCGTAGCTTTGAAGAACTGGCGTGCATTATCGAGGGCGTTGCCGCCAAGTGCCCAGAGCTGTCCGATAAGCTGGGCGTTTGTTTGGACACCTGCCATGTGAGCGATGCCGGCTACGACATCATCCATGATCTGGACGGCGTACTCGACGAGTTCGACCGCGTGGTGGGTATCGATCGCTTGCATGCCGTACACATCAACGATTCGAAGAACCCTTGTGGCGCCCATAAAGATCGTCACGAGTGCATCGGCAAGGGATACCTTGGCAGCGAGGAATTTGGTGGCGGTATGCAGGTTATGCAGAATATTGTATCGAATGGCCGTTTGCGTTCGCTGCCGTTTATTTTGGAGACTCCGAACGAACTTGCAGGTTATGCAGCTGAAATTAGACTATTAAGGTCATTGCAGCAGTAATGACTGTCACAAAGTAGAGTATTCAATTCACGTTATGGGTTTGTTTCAATCAGTTTTCTAATTGCAGATTCGTAATTCCGGGTGCATAATAGCCAACAGTTTTTGCAGACCTCTGAATCAAACGAGGTCACCGGAAGGAGACTGATTATGAAGCTGAAGAAGCTTGGCGCATTTGCCGCCACGGGTGCTATGGCGCTCGCCCTTGCTCTGACGGGCTGCGGCTCGTCCAACGCCACCTCTGGTTCTGATGCCGGTTCCAGCAGCTCTGACGACGCTAAGGTCGAGAAGGTCGACGGCTCCAAGGAGTATGCGCTCGTCAAGGACGGTACGCTCACCGTCGGCACCTCTGCCGAGTACGCTCCGTTTGAGTACAAAGATGACAACGGCGATTATCAGGGCTTTGACCTTGAGCTCATCAAGGCTATCGGCGACAAGCTGGGCCTGGATGTCGAGTATGTCAACAATGACTTTGACACGCTGGTTCCGGGCGTCGCTTCGGGCGCCAAGTATGACGTTTCCATCGCGGCTATCACCGACACGCCCGAGCGTGAGAAGGAAGTCACTTTCTCTGATTCCTACTACATGGACGATCAGGCTATCGTGACCAAGGTCGATAACACCGACATCACGGCCGATAACTACAGCGAGAAGCTCAACAATTCCGACGCTACCATCATCGTCCAGTCTGGCTCGACCGCCGAGGCCTTTGCCCAGGAGAACTTCCCCAAGGCCAAGATCGTCCCCTACAAGGACGCCACCGAGTGCTTTAGCGCTCTGCAGTCCGATAAGGGCGACGCCGTAGTCACCAACCGCTCCGTTGCCAGCCAGCTGACCGCCGAGCAGTTCAACACCTGCCAGACCATCAAGCAGATCAGCACCGGCGAGGAGTACGCCATTGCCATCAACCAGGGCAACACCAAGCTCAAGGATGACATCAACCAGGCCATCAAGGACCTGACCGACGACGGTACCGTCGACGCCCTCATGGCTAAGTACAACATCAAGTAAAATAACTACTTGATTGCGCGCGGGCCCTTTCCGTTTTGCGGAGAGGGCCTTTGCGCTTCTCTTGACGGAGAGCGTTTCCGTCTCGTTTTGTCGGCAACTTCTACGATAGGAGCCACCTTGTCTCGACTGAACAAAGGGGCCGCGGAGCAGCGTTTTCCACTGCCCGCCTTGCTCCAAAAGCTAGTCTGCGTCATGGCCGTGGCGCTCGCGCTGGTGTGCGCGGGGGCATATACGCCCACGACCGCCCAGGCGCTTGAGACCGCAAAGATTACCGCCCGACCCAACACCGGCTCGGGCAGCGATGTGGTCGGCGGCACCGAGACGCGCATTACCTGGGAAGTTCAGGCCGATGCCGACGAGGAGCTGAGCGGTCTTTCTTTGACGTTTGTCGACGGCACGACGTTTGGTACCGATGACACGCGATTGACGATGCTCTCGGGCGAGGACCTCATGGATCGTACGCCCATGAAACCCACGTGCACGGCTGATGGTCAGACGCTCAAGATCGACTTTGGCGAGACGGCGCCTGCCGGCGGCTTTTTCCGTGTCGAGGTTTACGGCGTGACGTTTCCCGTTGAGGGCGGCGATGAGGCCTTTAGCGGCACCTATACGCTCGCCGACGGTTCGACCAAGAAGATCTCCAAGATTCCGTCGGTGGAGATCAAGGGCGTGACGGCCTTCGATAACTTCTTGGCCGATCTTAAGGAGCAGCCGTGGGTCGAGGCTTGGAACTCCAATAT
>CABQNA010000114.1 GCA_902465425.1 uncultured Collinsella sp. | reverse complement strand
CCCGCCATGCCACGACGTATAACCCGCCTTCGCGCTCGCAGGACAGTGTTGCGAGCGGTTATCGTCCTGGTGCCTATGACACGCCGTCGAGCTACGCCGAGAACACCCGCGCCCGTGCCGCCGCTGCGCCCGCGCCTGCACCGAGCGATGCCTCGGCCTATGCGAGCAATATCATCAACGCCACACCGCAGCTGCCGGCCTATGTCCTGCGCCCCGAGAGCTATGACGACGTGGAGACCGTGGTGCGCCGCGTTCGCACCAAGCAGCCTGTCGCACTGATTTTTGTGGGCGTACGCACCGAAGTTGCCAAGCGCGTCTTGGACTTCTCTTACGGCTTTGCCTGCGGTCTGGGTGCCACGGTCAAGGAGGTGGGCGACCGCGTGTTCATGGTGCTGCCCGCCGGTTGCGAGGTCAAAGATTCCGATCTCAAGAAGCTTCGTGCCGACGGCTACCTCAAGTAAAGACAAGACGAGGAGATTCCCATCAACATCTACACTATCGTCCAGCTGGTCAACACGCTGTTCAACTTTTATTCCACGCTCATTATCGTCTACTGCTTTATGACGTGGATTCCCATGAAGCAGGGTGGTTTGCTTCAGGATATTGCCGCGGTGCTTGATAGCGTGTGCGGTCCGTGGCTTAACCTGTTCCGTCGTTTCATCCCGCCGATGGGCGGTATCGATTTTTCGCCGGTCGTTGCGATTATTGCGTTGCAGTTGGTGCAGAGGCTGGTTCTGCAGCTTCTTATAGGTATACTCGTGTAGAACTGACTTAGTAACTTACGTCGGGCGTGTAGCGCCGAGGCGATGAAAAAGGAGACTTGTTATGGCTATTACCCCTGCAGACATCCAGGCTCAGACTTTCTCTGAGGCCAAGCGTGGCTACGATCCTGCCGAGGTTGACGTCTTCTTGGAGACGCTGTCTTCCGAGGTTGACGCTATGCTCGCTAAGATCGTTGACCTTAAGGGTCGTCTGACTGCTACCGAGCAGCAGCTTGCCGATGCACAGGCTCAGCTTGCCCAGGCTCAGGATACCGCCGACCAGGCCGTTCCTGCCGCCCCCGTGGCTGCTCCCGCCCCTGACTTCTCCGCTCAGGAGCGCCAGATTTCCGCTGCCCTGATCGCTGCCCAGCAGACCGCTGAGACCATCGTCAACGATGCCAATGAGAACGCTGAGCGCATCCGCAACGAGGCTGACGCCAAGGCCCGCGAGGTTATCCGCCAGGCTCTGACTGAGAAGCAGGCCGAGCTCGAGGAGATCGATCGTCTCAAGGCTTCCCGTGAGGAGTTCAAGGCCGAGTATCTCAAGCTCATCCAGCACTTCATGGACGATGCCCAGAACTCCTTCCCGGCCGATCTCATGGCCTCCACGCCGGTCGGTTCTGCCGCTTCTCCTGCGGTGACTGTTCCCGCCGAGCCGCTGCCCGTCGCTGACCCGGTTGTCCCCGTGGCCGATCCCTTCGCCCCGATCGACAACTTCGCTGCCGACGACCTGGACTAACATTCGGCCTACAATTTAGTGCCTAGAAAGGACCCGCAGCTTGCGGGTCCTTTTTTATGACTGTGCAGGGGCGCGCAACATAAAAAACCGAGCCCTGCACATGGCGGCGCAGAACTCGGCGAACGGGTGAGCGGTAAAAGGTAGGTTTTAGGGCATGTCCCAAAAATCTACTTGAGGAGGAAGTCGGAGAGGGGAATGGTACGGGCCTCGCGATGCTCGGGATCGGCAATGTGATCGGCGGGATAGCCGCAGACGAGCATGTGATAGGGATAGACGCCCTCGGGCAGGTTGAACCGCTCCTGTGCCACCTCAGGCTTAAAATGGCATACCCAGCACGTTCCCAGACCCTGCTCGGTGGCCTCCATCATCATCTGATCACACACGATGGACGTATCGATTTCGCTGGAATTCATCTGATCATACGGGCGCACCCAAGCGTCATCGGTAACGCTGCAAATAAGGAAGACAAGCGGAGCCCCAAAGATAGACCCATCACGAGCAAACCGAGGCTGACAAGCAGCAGCCTTCTCCAGAAGCTCAGGCGTATCCAACACCATCACACGAGAAGGATGATTATTACAAGCAGAAGGAGCAATACGCCCAGCCTCAACAATGGCATCCACCACCGACTGCTTCACAGGACGATTCTCAAACTCGCGACAAGAATACCGAGACCGAGCCAAATCCAAATAAGACATACAAGCCCTCCAACAATTTAATAACGAAATAAAAGACAACCAAAGGGTACCCAGAGCAACATTCAGCCAAACGCTCAGCGCTGCCCAAAGTCATGACTGATGCCAAAGACGCTTTCAACCAAAGCCACCATGCATTCCGCCTATTAGCCCAGGTTCCCAATGGTGATACGTAAGGCGAAGGCCCGACACCTATTTACTTTCGAACGACTCTGCCACGCAGCCGGAGTGAGAAAGCAAATAGGTGCCGGGCCTTCGCCGGTGGGACGCGTACCACTAATTAACCGCTTTTGAACGACTCTGCTTGCAGCCGGAGTGAAAAAGGTATTAGTGGTCGGGCCCGCGACCGGTGGGATACGTACCCCCAATTAACTGTTCTTCATGACAATCGAATCCACGACATCGGCCACATTCTCGCAGCAGTCGGCGCAGTACTCCAGGAATGCGTAGACGTCACGCCAGGCGATGACCTCGAGCGGGTCCTTGCCGTTGACGTGCAGGTTGCGCATAGCGTTGATGTAGAGCTCGTCGGCCTCGGACTCGATGGTGTTGATCTGGATGACCAGCTCGCGCAGCGTTTTGGACTTGCGGTAGTTGGGAAGCTCGACCATCAGGTCTTTCATGGCGCGGCAGGCGTCAGTCACCTTGTGGGCGATGACGATGGCGTCGGGATGGATGCTCTGAATGTTGGTGAAGTAGACGCGCTGCACGACGCCTTCAATACGGTCGAGCACGGTGTCGAGCGCGCAGCTCATCAGATCCAGATCCTCGCGCTCGAGCGGGGTGATAAAGGCGGTGAGCAGGGCGTCTTCGAGCTCGTGGTGCTTCTTGTCTGCCGCATGCTCAATCGCATGCATCTTATTGAGCATGTCGTGAATCTGCGCGGGATCGAAGTTCTCAAAAATCTGGGTAAGCAGCTCGGCGGCCCGGACGGCGAGGTCGGCGCAGGCGACGTAGTTGTCAAAGTAGAACGAATCGGGTTTCTTAGCCATGGGTGGGTCCTTTCGAGGCGAAGACGGGTGGGCGAAGTGTTGCGGTCCAGATGGACGTTCGGTTTGACTAGAGGAACATCATGAACAGCTTGGCCATGACAAAGCTGATGAGTCCGCAGGCGGGGAAGGTGAAGAACCAGGTGAACATCATGTCCTTAACGACGCCGAAGTTGATGGCCGAGAGGCGCTTGACGGCACCGACGCCCATGATGGCGCAGGTCTTGATGTGTGTGGAGGACACGGGGATGCCGGTAAGGGTGGCAAGCAGCAGGTTCGCGGCGCCCGCGAGGTCGGCGGAGAAGCCCTGATACTTCTCGAGCTTAACCATGCTCTGGCCGACGGACTTTATGATGCGCTCGCCGCCGACGCTGGTGCCGATACCCATGGTGGCCGAGCACAGCAGCATAATCCAGATGGGGATGCCGGCATCGCCGACGCTGGTCTGGCCGTTTGCGAAGGCCACGCCTAAAAAGAGCACGCCGATGAACTTCTGTCCATCCTGCGCGCCGTGCATAAAGCTCATGGCCGCAGCGCTCGCGATCTGAGCGTATTTAAAGAAGACATTGGCACGTCGCCTGTTGGCGGCGGCGAAAAGAATCGAGACGAGTTTGCACAGGACCCAGCCCATGACAAAGCCCAGGCCGATGGAGAGCGCCAAGCCGTAGATGACCTTCATCCACTCGTGGACGTTGACGCTGCTCGCGCCGCCGAGGGCGATAGCGGCACCGGTCAGGCCGGCGATAAGGCTGTGGCTTTGCGAGGTGGGGATGCCAAAACGCGACGCTGTGGCGCCGTAGACGACGATGGAGAACAGGGCCGCGCACAGGCAGGCGAGCGCCATGGTGCTGTTTCCGCCAAAGTCGACGATATGTGAGATGGTGTTGGCGACGCTCGCATTAAAGTGCGTCATGATGAGCACGCCGAGGAAGTTGAATGCGGCGCTCATGAGAATGGCGGCGCGGGCGGGCATGCAACGCGTAGTGACGCAGGTCGCGATGGCGTTGGGCGCGTCGGTCCATCCATTGACGAAGATGGCGCCCAACGCGAGGATCACGGTGACGGCAAGGACTGGGTTCGACACGATTTGGCCGAGGAAGGTTGAGAACGTTACGTCCATATATGGGCTTTCTCGAAGTTTGCAGACACGTTACAAAAACATGATAAATCGTATCACCTCCTGCGGGTTTCTTTGCCGAGTTCTGATGGGAGAAGTAATTTTTTGGCACTAAAATTGAATATTAGCCCTGTTGACCGTGGGTGTTCTTTTTGCTATCACGCCATGCGGACACGCGCGTTCGCTCCGACACTCCAAAACCACAGTCTGTTCGCTTTACAATATACAAACATGCGTTCGATAATGGGGGCATGGAATATCGACAGACAGATGGCAAAACTCGGCGCGTGCACAAGCAGTATGTGGACGTCGTGGCCCGCATCCTTGCGGGCGGACAAGTCGTGCCGGTTACCGTCTGCTGGGTCGACGGCCGTTGTTTTACAATCGACGAAATTATCTCGACCACCGGGTTTGGCCTGACGGTTCACGGCATCCGTACGGCGACCTATAAGGTGCGTTTTGGCGACCGAGTTGTATCTGGAGGACCAGGCGTGCGGACGGCCGGACGGCTCGCAGGCCCACGTGATGCGTTGGTGGGTCTGGGCGTTTGATCGTACGCTTGAGGGCGAGCGCCGTAGGTAAGGACGCACGGCGTTCGGGTACAATGGCAGGAATCTTGTCAGCTACTGCGCCGTTATTTGTGGCGCTTTTTGAAAGGACGAACCTATGAACGATATCCAGGGCTATCAGAACGGCCCCGTCGAGAGCGGCGCAAGCCGCGCCAAGGAGATGTCGCCGCGCGCGTACAATCTCGCCATGTCTGCCCTGATCTTCTTGGGCTTTTGCGCCATGGGCGCCGGCGCCTACTTTACGAGCACCATGTCGTTTGCGCGCATGATGATGAGCGGCGCCGCCTTGCCGCTGGTCTTTGGCTCGTTTATTTTGACCATCGTCGGCATGGTCATGATGTCGGCCGCCGCCAGCAAGCAGTCCGTGGGCCTGTCCCTTGTGGGCTATGTAATCTTTGCGAGTACCTTTGGCCTGACCGCGTCGTTTGGCCTTGCCAACTACGACCTGCCCACCATCAACACTGCCTTTATCGCCACGGCCGCCATCACCTTTGTCTTTGGCGCGTTGGGCGTGACCTTCCCCAAGTTCT
>CABQNA010000113.1 GCA_902465425.1 uncultured Collinsella sp. | reverse complement strand
CCATCTCCTCGTAGCGAGCCAGACGGGCCTTGTTCTTGGCCTGACGGGCCTTGGGCGAGCTGCGCACCCACTCGAGCTCGGCCTCCATGCGCTTGGCGAGCTTGGCGTCGCGGTTGCCCTGCGCCTCGATACGGGCGGCCTTGGTCTCCAGATACGTGGAGTAGTTGCCCTTGTAGGGATAAAGGTGACCGCGGTCGACCTCGCAGATCCACTCGGCAACGTTATCCAGGAAGTAGCGATCGTGCGTGACGGCCAGCACCGCGCCCTGATAGTTGTGCAGGAAGTGCTCGAGCCACAGGATCGACTCGGCGTCCAGGTGGTTGGTGGGCTCGTCGAGCAGCAGCAGGTCGGGAGCCTCGAGCAGCAGCTTGCACAGGGCCACGCGGCGGCGCTCGCCGCCAGAGAGTACGTTAACCGGCATGTCAGAATCGGGCAGCTGCAGGGCGTCCATGGCCTGGCCGAGCTTGGAATCGATATCCCAGCCGTCGGCGGCGTCGATCTCGTCCTGGAGCTTTCCCATCTCGGCCATGAGGGCGTCCATGTCGCAATCCGGGTCGCACATCTCCTCGCCGATCTTGTTGAAGCGATCGACCTTGGCAATCATGTCGCCAAACGCCATGCGTACGTTCTCAATGACGGTCTTGTCGTCGTCGAGCGGCGGCTCCTGCTGCAGGATGCCCACGGTGTAGCCGGGAGTGAGCCTGGCATCGCCGTTGGAGACCTCCTCGATGCCGGCCATGATCTTGAGCAGGGTCGACTTACCCATGCCGTTGGGACCCACAACGCCGATCTTGGCGCCGGGGTAGAAGCTCAGGGTCACGTCGTCAAGGATCACCTTGTCGCCATGGGCCTTGCGAGCCTGATACATCTGGTAGATAAACTCTGCCATTTACCTGTTTTATCCTTTCTACCCGCTGTTTCCCTATTCTTGATTCGCTTTAGTGGAAACGAAATGAGGGAACCAGCTCTGAAACGTAACGAAAAAGGGGCATGGTTGCCCACACCCCCTAATACTACCTGGGAAAAGTCCCCCGGAACACACTATGAACTGCGTACGCTAGTTTTCCGCAACCTTAACGAGCGGCTCGCTGAGATTTGCGCCACAGCAGATACGAGTAGACGTAGACGGCTCCGACCGAACCAAACGCCAGAACCGCAATCACCGCGGCGACGACTTCACTCGAAAGCACCGCACCTGCCACGCCCATCGCAATCAGGCCAACACCCAGCACCATAAAGCAGGCACCGCCAAAGCGCTGCGTACGGCGCCAGTTCTCGGGATCGGCAAGCGCCCAAGGCGTCTTGATACCGAGCGTATAGTTCTGCTTCACACGCGGCAAGTAGTTGCCTACGCCGATGAACAGCAAACCGATAGCACCGGAAATCAGCACGTTGACCGAACCGACCGCCGGCACCACGCCCCAGACCGTAAGCTCACCCAACCAGCTTACGGCGCACATGAACAAGGTGAAGGCGATTACGAAGCCCTGATAGAACTTGCCCGAGGTTCGATATGCCTCACCTTTGGGGTCGATGCGTGGCACCACGCAGAACATTGCGAGGAGCGCCAGAGGCAGCAGGCCGAGCGCGGAGGCCATCCAGCTAGGACCCCAACCGTCGACGGCGCCGTTCGCGCCCCAGTGCGTGGGAATCTGCGCAGGCAAGCTCGGCATCACCATAAGGTGCGCTGCGACATTGGCGACGCACAGAGCAATCAGCGCAATCCATACACGCGGCGATACCCCCGTGGCGTGAATGCCCTTGTTTTCGTTATTCATCCTTATCACCTTCCGTGTTTGTAAAGCCCATAAACCAACCGATCAAGTCCTGCATGACGGTGGTGTTTAAGCTGTAAACGATGTTTTGGCCATGACGTTCGTCGGTCACCAACCCGGCGTTTTTGAGCGTCGCCAAGTGATGGCTCAATGACGGCTTGCTGATGTCAAAATGCTCGGCAAGCTCCCCAGCCGTACAATTGCCCTCGCGCAGCAGTTCCAAAATGCGCCGCCGCGTAGGATCGGCCAGCGCTTTAAAACCCTCTCCCGGCATAAGACCTCCTCTCAGCATTTCGTTCGACGCGCACACTATACTCGATATTTAGATGTTTGTCTAATTATCTAATACAGGAACATCTATAGAACATTCGTTCGTATTTAGGTACAATGGAAGTTGAAGCAGATGGGCCAGCTCCCTCTACCCAAGAAGGAGATGGACTATGAGTATTGACGATGTCCTGACGTTGTTATTGCTTGTAATCGCGGCTGTGGAACTCGGCATCCACATTGGAGGTCGAATGAAATAGCCGCCCCCGCGTAATGCGAAGACGGCCACTTCTCACGCTACAAACGTGTTTTGGAGTTGGCTAACCCGCGGCAACGGGTGCCATCTGCTTCAATCTTATGCGAACCCCGATCCCATTTCAACAAACCCCAAGGGTTCAAATGGAATCGTAATAATACCTATAATGGCGATAGCTAAAACACGATTCGCTTCCCCATCGGAGGATGTCTATGACCGAAACCACAGCCGCAACTCCCAACGAGACACGCGACACCAAGCTCGAGATCATCATGGGCCGCAAGGCACTCGATAAGCTCGCCGACGCTACGGTGCTGGTGCTCGGCTGCGGAGGCGTGGGCTCCAACTGCTGCGAGGCACTCGCCCGCGGCGGCATTGGTCATTTTGTAATTCTGGACAAGGACATCATCGCACCCAGCAATATCAATCGCCAGGCCATCGCCTTTCACAGCACCATCGGCAAGCGCAAGGTGGACGTGATGGAAGCCATGATCCACGACATCAATCCCGCCGCCACCGTTATCAAACGCACCGAATACCTGCTGAGCGACAACATCGACGAGTTCTTCGCGAGCGTTTTGGAGCAGACGGGTGGCAAGCTCGATTACGTCGTCGACGCCATCGACACCATCTCGGCCAAGCTCACCATTGCCAAATATGCTCAGGACCACGACATTCGTTTGGTTAGCTCCATGGGCGGGGCCAACAAGCTCCATCCCGAGTGCCTCCGCTTTGCCGACATCTTCGATACGGTACGCGACCCCATGAGCCGCATCATGCGCAAAGAATGTAAGAAGCGCGGAATCAAAAATCTACATGTATTGTTTAGCTGCGAGGAATCGGTTAAGACCCAGCCCCGCGACCCGTCCAACATCCACGAGCGTACCGAGTTGGGCACCGCCAGCTTTATGCCGCCCATCATGGGTCAGATGATTGCCGGCGAGGTTATCCGCCAGATCGGCGGGCGCGGCACTGAACGCGTGCGCGCCGACGGCCAACGCCTAGACTAGTGGAGCGCGCCGAGATGGGGCCCCAGTTGATTGACGCACACTGCCATCTTGATTTAATCGCTCACCCGGACGCCGTTGCCGATGAGGCGACGGCGCTGGGCGTGGGCCTATTTGACTGCGGCGTCGATCCACGCGACTTTTCGGCCGCAAACGAGCGCGCCCGTCGCCAACCAGGCATCATCGCCGGCATTGGGCTTCACCCCTGGTGGCTCGCCGACGGTCGATGCGGTCCTGCCGAAGTCGATCTGCTTTGCGAAGTTGCTGCCCAAGAGCGCTACATCGGCGAGGTGGGACTCGACTTTTCCGCGCGCTTTGCAGGAAGCGAGCCGCTACAAATACAGGCACTCGACCGGCTCTGCGACACACTCGTGCAGCGTTCTCTTGCCGGGCGCGTGATATCAATTCACGCCGTTCGTTCGGCAGGAACCGTACTGGACGCCCTCGAATCGCACGGATTACTCATCCCAAACCCCGACTCCCCCGTTATCATCTTCCACTGGTTTAGCGGTACTTCGGACGAACTCGTTCGTGCGCGTAATGCGGGCTGCTATTTTTCCGTCAACGAGCGCATGCTCGCCACCAAGCGCGGTCGCGAATACGTACGACAGATTCCACTCGATCGTTTACTGCTCGAGACCGATGCACCAGCCGAACCAAACACAGAAACAAGCGCACAGTCGCTCATCAGATCGCTCACAAGGACCTCGATGCGCATTGCCTCACTCAAAAACTGTGACGCAAAGCGCATCGAGTCGGTAGTTTTAGCAAATGCGCACTCTGTTTTTGACCTTCGCTAACCCCTGTGGGCAAAAATGCCAAGGGACATGCGAATCGCACAACGCAGTCCCTATTGGTAGGCAGTACAATTCGGCAGCATTACACCAATTCGTGCATGAGATCACGGTTGCGTGCATACAATTCGTCAAAGATATGACGACGCGATGCATATAACTCGTGGGCAGCCATATCGGGCACGATTGTTTGCGCAACGCCAAGGACTTGGGCGAGCTCATCCCATGATGCATAGGCGCCACCTGCGAGAGCTGCCATGATGGCATCACCGAAGCATGCGCCCACCGTAACCTTGGCAACCGAGACCTCGCGCCCGCATACGTCGGCGATAGCCTGCATCCAAACTGGATTCTTGGTTCCACCTCCGACAAGCATAATGCGCCCAATTGGCAGTCCATGCTCTCGCTCGATAATGTCGACATGGGATGCAACGGTATACGCGACGCCTTCCAAGGCGGCGCGAACCATATGGGCTCGCGTATGCCTTCCGGTCAGGCCAAAGAAGACGCCACGCGCCTCGGGATCGTTGAGCGGAGTACGCTCCCCCGCAAAGTACGGCAGACACAGGAGCCCATCGGCACCCGGCGCCACGTCGGCGGCATCATGCGCCATAACCGAATAGGCATCGGGACCACCGTGGCCCTCGGCCTCTACGGCGTCGCGATACAGCTCTTGGCGCAGCCACGATGTGAGTGCGCCCCGCGCAGATCCCGTAAGTTCCGGGAATGATAAACGTCCCCGGCCACAGGCGGGCATCATCGATCATATGATCAGCTAGGTAGATGAAATACGCCGTACTCCCCAACTGAACCATCATATCGCCGGGACGGAATACACCCGTCGAAATGGCCTCGGCACCAGAGTCGCCCGTTCCCACTAAGACAGGTGTCCCTGCCGCGAGCCCCGTCGCCTCAGCCGCACGCTGCGTAATCACCCCGGCAATATCGGTAGCCGACATTACCTCCGCCATCTGGTCAGGCCGGCAGAAACGAGCACATTCCCGAGCATCAACCTTCCAGGTGTAGCGGTCGTATAGGGGAAGAAAATCCTCCGCTAAATAACGGTCCACCGTAAAACGCCCCGTCAACTTTGCGCACAGAAACGATGACGCCGTCAGGAACTTCGCGGCACGTTCGTGCACCTCGGGCATATTCTCCTTAAACCACAAGATCTTGGGAGCAATATCTGACGAACAGGGATCATGCCCGAAAAGCTCGCGTGCGCGATCTGACCCATATTCGCAAAGGAGCTCGTCAATCTGCGGCTTCGAACGTGCATCGACTCCATACAAAATCGCGGGCGCCAGCGCGTTGCACTCGGTATCGACCGGCACACAGTCGCAGCCCAATGCGGAAAGGCCCACGCATCCGATCTGTGCCGCGTT
>CABQNA010000112.1 GCA_902465425.1 uncultured Collinsella sp. | reverse complement strand
ACGATGTGGTCTCGCAATGCCGACGCGCCCTCCATGAGCGGCGCGTCGGCCATGCCGGCACGCTCGACCCTATGGCATCGGGTGTTATGGTGGTGGGCGTGGGTCAGGCCACCCGTCTGCTGGGCATGCTCACGCTCGATACCAAAAGCTACGTCGCCGACATCTCGTTTGGCGCCGAGACCAATACCGATGATGCGGAGGGCGAGGCCGTCCGCACGGTGGCTGTTGCCAACGAGCTCCGCGATCCTGCCTATGCCCGCGAGCGCTTAGCCGCCATGCTGGGCCCGCAGATGCAGGTGCCGCCGGCTTTTTCGGCTATCTCGGTTAATGGCGTTCGCGCCTACAAGTCTGCTCGCGAGGGCAATGCGGTGGACCTACCTCCGCGCCCCGTCGAGGTCTATGCCGCCGACCTGATCGCCGTGGGCGGCGAGGGTGATACGTGCGTGTGGACCGTGGCGTTCTCGGTGAGCAAGGGCACCTATATCCGTGCGCTCGCTCGCGACCTGGGCCGTGCTTGCGAGAGCGCCGCGCACATTTCCGCGCTGCGCCGTACGGCCTCCGGTGTTATTTCCATTGGCGCCTGTCATGCGGTGGAGGAGCTTTCTCCCGAGTCCGCGGCTAGCTTTGCTCTGGATCCCATTGCAGCCCTGGGCGCCACGCGTGTTGACTTGCCGGGCAATCTTGCCGACGACCTCCTCTGCGGCCGTCGCATTCCCGTTGGGCGTGCGCTTGCGGGCTTCGATGCCTCGAAGGCGCCGTTTGCGTTGGTACTCGATGGGGGACTCAAGGCGCTCGCCCGCATTGAGGGTGCCCGCTTTGTCATGGAGCACGTGTTTCCGCAGGCAATCGGCGGTGTTCGATGATGTTGTCCGCTCGCGAGCTCGCGCGTATCTTTTTTGCGGGCGAGTCGGACGAGGCTCGCATCGTTACTGCCGATGCGTTTGATGAGTGTGAGCACTTGGGTGCCGCATCGATTGCCATCGGCGTGTTCGACGGCGTTCACCGTGGACACCAGGAACTCATCGAATCGCTTGTCCGTGATGCCCGTGCCCATGGCTGTAAGGCGGTCGTGGTTACCTTCGATCCCGACCCGGACGTTGTGGTGAGCCCTTCGCCCGCTCAAAAATTGATGACGACGGCCGACCGTCTGCATGCCCTGGCTCAGACCGGGGTCGATGCGGTGGTGGCCGTTCCCTTTACGCCTGAGGTTGCGGCGCTTGACCATGTTGATTTTCTCTCGCTGGTGTCGCGTCTGGTTGACATTCGCTCGATTCGCGTTGGTAGCGACTTTAGGCTGGGTCGCGGTGGTGCATCTGGTGTTGCCGAGATGCGCGCCTGGGGTGCCGAACACGGCGTTGACGTGTATGGTCACGACTTGCTTTGCGAGGGCGGTGAGGCCATTTGCGCCACCCGTATCCGTCATGAGCTCGGACAGGGCCATGTGGAGCTGGCTGCTGAGTTACTCGGCCGTCCGTATATGGTGCGTGGCGGTGTTATTCGCGGCCGTCACGAGGGTTCTGGCATGGGCTTTCCCACGGCAAACCTGCAGGTTCCCGACGGTATTCAGGTGCCTGCCGATGGCGTGTATGAGGGTCTGGTACTGGTCGATGACACCGCGTGGCCCGCTGCCGTGAACGTCGGACTGCCGCCGACGTATGCCGACGATGCCGCTTCGGCGCATCTCGAGGCTAATTTAATTGGTTATACGGGCGACCTGTACGGCGCTTCCGTTTCGCTGGCGTTTACGCGCTGGCTGCGCCCGTCGCGCGTGTTCGATTCGCTGGATGAGTTGATCGCGACCGTCGAGGGTAATATCGAAGATATTCGTCACAACTTGGGCGAGCAGGGGGTGAGCATCCGTGATTAGCGATGAGGAAAAAGACCAGGTACGCGCTGCGTCCGACCTAGTCGCCATCGTGCAGGAAACGGTTGAACTCAAGCCCCGCGGCCATGAATTTTGGGGTTGCTGCCCCTTCCATGGCGAAAAGACGCCGTCTTTCCACATTATCCCCGCCACGCAGGTCTGGCACTGCTTTGGCTGCGGCGAAGGCGGCGATGTCTTCACCTATATTATGAAGCGCGAGAACCTGAGCTTTCCCGAGTCAATCCGTTATTTGGCCGATCGCGCAGGTATTGAGCTGCACGACACCGGAGATCGCCGCGAGCGCGGTACCAAACGTGCCCGCATCTACGATCTGTGCGCCGAGACCGCCCAGTTCTACCACACCATGCTTATGCGCGGTAAGGACGGCCGTCCGCGCGAGTACTTTGCCAGCCGCGGCATGGGCGGCGACGTCTGCCGCCGCTACTGCCTGGGCTTTGCGCCGGGTCGCAATGCGCTGGTGTCGCACCTGTCCCAGGCGGGTTTTACCCCGCAGGAGATGATCGACGCCAATGTTGCCGTGAGCCGCGGGCGCGGACAGCTTGCCGACCGCTTCTACGACCGCGTGATGTTTCCCATCTTTGACGAGCAGGGTCACAACATTGCCTTTGGCGGTCGCATCATGGGTGACGGCCAACCCAAGTACCTCAACACCGCCGAGACGAGCGTGTTCCATAAAAAGCGAAACCTCTACGGCTTTAATTGGGCCAAGGAGTATATTGTCGCGCAGGATACCGCCATCGTGGTAGAGGGCTATACCGACTGCATCGCCTGTTGGGAGGCGGGGATTAAAAACGTTGTCGCTACGCTGGGCACCGCGCTCACGGAGCATCACGTCAAGACGCTCACCCGCTTTGCCAAGCGCATCGTGTATATGTTCGACGGCGATGCCGCGGGCCAGAAAGCCGCCCGCCGCGCGATTCAGTTTATCGAGCAGGATTCGATGGACCTGCGCTGCGTGGTGCTGCCCGACGGCAACGATCCTATGGAGTTTATTACGGCACATGGTGGACAGGAGCTGCAGACGCGCATCGACGCTGCCGAGCCCCTCATGGACTTTGTCTACCGTTCGCTGCAGGAGTCGAGCGACATCACCACGCCGGGCGGTCGCGCCAAGGCGCTGGAAGATGCGCTGACGCTCATCTATCCGCTGCGCGACAGCTATATGATCGACACGTACTTTATCCAGATTGCCGATCTGTTGGGTTTGGATCTGGAGACCGTGCGAGCGAGCTCGGGCCGCGTGTTTCGCGACGTCGCCAAGCGCGAGGATGCGGAGCGCCGCCGCGAACAGAACTATGAACGCCAGCGGGCGCAGGCTGAGCGATCTGGTAGCGCGGGCGGTCGGTCGTCTGGTTCGCAGGGGACATCTCGTGGTGCTTGGGCATCGGGCGCGACTCCGGCCGTAGCGGCGCCGGTCGAGGAAGAACCGTACGACTACGTCCCGCTCGATGCCTATGGCGCTGCACCAGTGGAGGTCGTTGACGACTTGCCGCCAATCGATGTGCCCGATGGTGTGGGCGCTGTGCCTGTGGCTGATGGTTTGGGCGCACCGGCTGCGGCGGCGCCGATGGTTCTTACCGATCTGGAGCGCAAGTCCTTGGCAGGGGAACGCGAGCTGCTGACCATGCTCACGAGCTACCCCGACCTGTTCCGCACGTATGCCGACCGCATCTGCTCCATCGAGTGGGTTGACCCACGTCACGAGTCCATCGCATGGGCCGTTCTGGCAACGCCGCCGGGAACCGATCCTGCAGCCTGCATGGATGCGGCGCGCTCGGTGTGTCCCGATGCGGCAACGCTTGTGAGCGCCGGGCGCATCTCGGCGACGAGCAAGCACCCCACCGAGACGAACATCGTGTTTATGCTCGATACGCTCGAGCTCTACACCATTAAGCGCCGCATGCGTGCCGCACAGGCCAAGCTGCGCCAGGACCGTTCGCTCGATGATGAGGCCCGTCGTGCGCTGACCGTGCAGGCCGCGCAGGATTCGCAGCGTCAACGCGAGCTGCAAAAGTCGATCGGCGGCGTGGCGGACCCGTTCCGTTTGATCGGCCTGGAGGCCGCAGGCACCGAACAAGCCTAGATGTTGTGGTCAACCAGCGTATTCTCGCCTATATCCAGTCCTCTTTTTGGGTATAGACGTCAATGTGTGTGCTAAAGTATTGAGTCCTGTGGACTATGAAGGGAGAATCTGTGCCAAAAAAGACTGAGAGCACGGGTACTGGGCTGGAATCCTACGTTGCAAAGCTTATGGGCAACGGCTCAAACAGGACTTCGGTAACCGAGGACGAGATTCAGGTCGCCCTGAAGGATATCGATGTTTCTGACGAGCAGCTCACCGCGGTGTATTCCGCGCTGCGCAACAGCGGCATCCAGATTATCTCCGCGAGCGGTAACGACGACGCCCCCATGGACGTCGACGATGACGATAACGATACCGATACCGACGATTTCGATGACGACGACGAGCACGATTCCGGCTCGCTCGACGATCATGAGCTCAAGATGGCCCGTCAGGCCGACGCCGAGATGGGTTCTTCCAAGAGCAAAAAGAAGCGCACCGTGCGCACGTCCCGTTCACGCTCCCGCGTGCGTGGCATCGATGCCTCCACGGTGATGCTGACCGGCGATCCGGTCCGTATGTACCTCAAGGAGATCGGCAAGGTCGACCTGTTGACCGCCTCCGAAGAGGTCGATCTGGCTATGAAGATCGAGGCCGGTCTTGAGGCCACCGAGAAGCTCGAGGCTGCCGATGCTGGTGAGCTCGAACTCACGCGTGCCGAGATGCGTCGTCTTACGCGCATTGAGAACGTGGGCCTCGAAGCCAAGCAGGCGCTCATCAGCGCAAACCTGCGTCTGGTCGTCTCCATCGCTAAGCGCTATGTCGGACGCGGCATGCTGTTCCTGGACTTGATCCAGGAGGGCAACCTCGGTCTGATCCGCGCCGTCGAGAAGTTTGACTACCAGAAGGGCTTTAAGTTCTCCACGTACGCCACGTGGTGGATCCGTCAGGCCATCACGCGCGCTATCGCCGACCAGGCCCGTACCATCCGTATTCCCGTGCACATGGTCGAGACCATCAACAAACTCGTCCGCGTGCAGCGCCAGCTTCTTCAGGACCTTGGTCGCGACCCGACCCCCGAGGAGATCGGTGCCGAAATGGACATGAGCGCCGACCGCGTCCGCGAGATCCAGAAGATCTCGCAGGAGCCCGTGTCGCTCGAGACCCCCATCGGCGAGGAAGAGGATTCCCAGCTGGGCGACTTCATCGAGGACTCCCAGGCCATCGTTCCGCCCGATGCGGCCAGCTTCTCCATGCTGCAGGAGCAGCTCACCCAGGTGCTCGACTCGCTTGCCGATCGTGAGCGCAAGGTTATCGAGCTGCGCTTTGGCCTTGTCGACGGACATCCCCGTACGCTCGAGGAAGTCGGCCGCGAGTTTGGCGTCACGCGCGAGCGCATCCGCCAGATCGAGGCCAAGGCCCTGGCCAAGCTCCGCCATCCCAGCCGTAGCAGCAAGCTCAAAGACTATATCGAGAGCTAGTCAAGCAAGAAGCGCCCTCAAGCACTGAACTGCCTCCCATTTCTTGGACATGAGAAATGGGAGGCTTTTTATGCGTGTCG
>CABQNA010000111.1 GCA_902465425.1 uncultured Collinsella sp. | reverse complement strand
AATGGGTGACGAATCTAATGAATTTCACAGAGAGGTAGTGCGTCCCAAAGTAACAGAACGGCCATTGCAGATCTCCTTTATCTCATCGGCGACCGCCCTCAGGCGTCGCTCCTCTTCCTTCATTTCCATCCTCAGCTTCGCGGACTCGTTGAGCGTTATGTCCTTCGACCGCCGCTGCTCCTTCAGCCGCTTGACGGAGGCTCCCATCTCATCGTAGCGCGACGTGAGGGCGATCAGCTTTTCCCGGTCTCGAGCGGGGCATACGGGGTAGAACCCCAGGCCGCCAATCGCGCGGGACAGCGCTACGGTGCGCGACAGGTCGACCAGGTACTCCCAGAGGTCGCCCTGCGAGAGCCGCCCGAATGCCAGCGCGCCTAGGAAGTCCGCGTATTCTGAACGGCCAGGATCGAACGCGCCCGTCGACTCGATTCGGTCGACGACCGTCGCGCCCTGCTCGGCCTGGCTCCTCCGCGTGAGGGCGACCGATATGCACGCGCAGCCGCCCGCCTCGACCAGGAGCACCGTCGGGTTCGGGAAGCACTTGTGCACGAGCTCCGCCACCTCGGCCACCGCCATGGTCCCGGCTGTCATCTCGCAACGGAGGAAGACGACGCTCTGCACGTTGCGCTCGTCGTCCTCGTACGGCGGGATGCGCGTCGTGGACTTCTGGATCGTGGCGAAGTGCTCGAGGCGCGCGACCTTGTCGAGCCTCTTCTGCTCGGTCTTGGTGAGCATGGCCTGCTTGACGAGCACCGTCTTGGGAATGCGGCGGCATCCCGCGAGCGCCGCTTCGGGCAGGCGCAGGATTCCGTTCCAGTCGATGCCGCTCATCGCAGCACCGCGAAACATACCAACGAGTAGTCGTTGAAGCCCATGACGGTGCCGCTGCCGACCTCTCCCAGGCTGAACAGGCTCTCGATGCCTTTGTCCTGCTGCGTTCCGGTGATGGCCGCAACGACATCGTCAAGCAGGTCGGTGTAGGCGTCCATCCTCGTCCCGTCGCGGGTCTCGCGGTTGAACTCGCGGCACAGCTTAGCGATGGGCTCGGGATGCCCAGAGCAGACGGCGCGCATGATGTCGAGCGCCGGCTTGGGCTGGGTGTGCTTCGTCATGACCTCGCCGTCGGCCGACACGTACACCACGTAGTACGGGAAGACAGGGTTCGTGTCCCTGGGATCGTTGCCCTCGTCGTTCTGCTTGAGGCAGAAGACCACGCCTGGCTTCACGTCGCTGCGAAGCTCGTCGGGGATGGGGGCCACGGCGTGCAGTCCCGCCGGCGAGTTCTCCAACGCGCCGGGATGCTCCTTGGCGTAGCGCTGGAGCTCCACGCGGAAGTCGTCGAAGGCGAAATCCGTGATCGAGATGCCGCCCGAGATGTCCTCGAGGTCGAGCACCTCGCTCTTGAGCTGCTGGAGCTGCCGGCGACGGTACTTGAGGTCGTTCATCTCTCCATTGCCCTTGGCCTCCAGCACGTTCTCCTCGCCGGTTGCCGACGCGTCGAGCAGCGCCATGCGCCCCTTCACGCGGCCCTCGAGCTGGATGTACTCGTCGAGCGCGATGTCCGGCCAGAAGTTGACCAGCTGGATCTGGGAGTTCTTCGATCCCAGGCGGTCGATGCGGCCGAAGCGCTGGATGATACGCACGGGGTTCCAGTGGATGTCGTAGTTCACCAGGCAGTCGCAGTCCTGCAGGTTCTGGCCCTCGGAGATGCAGTCCGTCGCGAAGACGACGTCGATCTCGCCGAGCTCCCGCTGGCTCTCCGGCAGCTCCTTTGAGACGGGAGAGAACCTCGCGAGGATGTTCTCGAAGGTGGTCCTGGGAAGCTTCAGCGAGTAGGTCCGGTTGGAGCTGCCCGCCACCTCGGCGCACTCGATTCCGAGCTCGCGCTTCAGCCAGGGCGCCAGCTGCTCGAAAAGGTACGCCGTCGTGTCGGCGAACGCGCTGAACACCAGCACCTTGCGGTTGCCGGGGTTGTACGGCTCGCTGACCTTGCCCGCGATGAAGTCGCGCAGCTTCACGAGCTTGGCATCGCGCTCGGGCGTCACCGCGTCGGCATAGGTTAGCAGGGCCCGGAGCACCTGGATGTCGAAGTCGAGGTCCTGGCCCAGGCGCAGGGCGTCGACGTCTCGCAGGTCGACTCGCACCTTGCCGCCGGCCTCGAACTCCTCGGCATCGTCGTCGTCGAACCCGTCCTCGAGGCCCTCGGTGCCGTAGGCGACCCCCGACGCGTCGGCGTCGAGCCTCGCGCGCAGGTCGACGCAGCCGTCGAGGATTCGTCGCAGCGTGATGCGGAAGCTGTTCACGGAGGACTCCATGCGCTTGAGGACGTTGACGCGCATGAGGTTGGCCACCGCCGTCGTGCGGTGGACCTGGCTCTCGAAGTCCTTGCCCCACGTGTCCCCGTAGCGGTCCTCGTACTTGCGGCGCTGGTCGGCGCGCACGTAGGAGAGCACCTGGTACTGGGCGAACGTGAGCTGGGCGATCATGTCGTTGAGCACGGCAATCGGCGGCAGCTCGCCTTCTAGGTCAATGGGCGTCTGAAACGACAGGGGCGGCCGGCGCGCCGGGAAGGTACCGCTCGCGGCGCCGTAGTACTTCGTGATGTGCTTGCGGCTGCGCGCGATGGTCAGCACGTCGAGCAGCTTGAAGTAGTCGGCGTTCACCGCGTTCACGAAGCTCTCGGTCGTGCGCTCGGAGTCGGAGAGCTTGCTCCACTCGTTGAACCTCTGCTGGGCGACGCGCGTCACGTGGGTGATCGACGGGATGCCATCGGTATCGGCGAGGTACGCGTCGTCTCCCTCGGTGATGAGCTCGATCTGGTTTCGCAGGTCGAGCAGGCGGTTGTTCACCGGGGTGGCAGAGAGCATGAGCACCTTCGTGCGCTGGCCCGACTTGATGACGTCCTCGATGAGGCGCGTGTAGCGGTCGGTCTTGTCCGCGTCGGTGCTCTTGTTCCTGAAGTTGTGGCTCTCGTCGATGACGAGGAGGTCGAAGTGGCCCCAGCGCAGGTGATCGAGGTCCACCTCGCCGCTCATGCCGTGGTAGCGCGACAGGTCGGTGTGGTTGAGCACCGTGTAGCTGAAGCGGTCGTCGGCCAGCGGGTTGCGGTCGTCGTTGTCCTGCGTCCACAGGGTCCAGTTGTCCCGCAGGCGCTTCGGGCACAGCACGAGGATGCGGTCGTTGCGCTCCTGGTAGTACTTCATGACGGCGAGCGCCTCGTAGGTCTTGCCCAGGCCCACCGAGTCGGCGATGATGCAGCCCTTGTACTTCTCCAGCTTGCGGATGGCGCCCACGACGGCGTCCTTCTGGAAGTCGTAGAGCTTGCTCCAGACCACGGACTCCTCGAACTTGAGGCCGGGGCGGATGCCGTTGTCCTCGTCGTCCTCCATGAAGTCGCGGAACAGGTGGTACAGGGTCAGGAAATAGATGAACTCGGGCGGGTTCTCGCGGTAGAGCGTCTCGACCTGGGCGGCCACCTGCGCGGTGACCTCCTCGACCATGGCAGGGTTGTCCCAGACCGACTCGAACATCATCTTGAGGCCGACGGCCTCGGTCGCGTTCTCGAAATGGCTCACGCAGGTCACGGTTCCCGGACGGCGCTCGTAGCCGAGGCCCTCCTGCGTGAAGTTCGCGGCGGCGCCCATGAAGGCGTGGTCGTCGCCGGATGGGTTCTCCACCACGTAGGTGCCGCCCGGCTGAATGGCGCCGGACGTCTTGGCGGACTTGAAGACGCCCTTCTCGCGGATCCACTCGGCGCATTCGCGGGCGAGCGCGCGTTGGTTTAGGTTGTTGCGCAGCGTGAGCTCGAGCCCCGAGCCGCCGACGCCGACCTCGCGCGCGCGGCGGGCTACCTCGAACTCGCGCGGCTCCTTCGAGTCGGCCATGCGCTTGATGAAGGTGGGCTCGCTGAACAGGAAGCGCACCTCGTCGACCTTGGAGAGCTCCTCTTTGAGCTCCCCGTAGGCGAACACGGTGAAATACGAGCTGATTATCGACAACTTCGCGCCGTCGTCGATGGATTCGCCGAGGGCGTCTCCCAGGCGCTCCGCGCCGACGTTGCTTAGCGACTTCACGCCTCTATGCCCCCTTTTTCGCGAGCTCTTCGATCATGCAGGTGCGCACGAAGGCGGAGAAGCTCATGCCCCGCAGGGCCGCCTCCTCCTTCGCCGCGTCGCGCAGGGTGTCGGGGATGCGCAGGGTCACGGAGACCTGGTCGCCGTCCACCAGGAAGCTTCTGATCTCGGTCTCGTCGGGATTGCTCTTGATGAGCTCCTTGTAGCTGTCGGGCATCTGCGCTCCCATCGCTCGAAATGCAATACAAATGCGTTTGCAGCATTATAACGCGACGGCACGCGGCGGCACTGGGAATGTGAGGACAGCCGATGTCCAGGCTTTATATGAGCGCGGACGGCGATGGACGCCCTGATAGGGCTTGGATGGCCGCTTTCGTTCGGGTCCTCATCTCTCGTTTTCGCGAGGTTTGGCGTTTGCCCATTCCTCGGCGTAGAGAACCTCGTTCTGAGCCTCCAAGATTCGCGCGGCGTCGCCGATGCGCTCGGCGCACCTCTCACTTATCGACTTCAGGGCCAGAATCCCCTCGACGTCGAGCGGGTCCAGCTGGTCGGCATGCGCCAGGGACTCGAGCAGCTGGTCCAGGCCCCTCGCCAGCCTCCCGGCATCCGCCACCGCGTCGAGCAGTTCGAGGCGCTCCACCTTCTCTTCGTAGCCCAACATCAGCTCGTCTCCTTCTCTCAACGGACGTGTCGCGCAGCACCGTAGCCGTTCCGCGCAACGAAAGCCTCACCGCCAGCGATCTTGTGCGCACATCGGCCGCAAGCGGCACGGGAAAGCCGTCCGTCCCGACTCATGCCGCGGCGCCGCGACTCGGGAACCCGCCTCCGTCCCCGCCACGACGTCGTCGTCAATCCCCGCGGGAGCCCAGCAACCGCCGATGGGCCGCATCCCATGCCCGGAGGGTCTCGGCGCCCACGCCGGATTCCATGCCGCACGCCTGCGCCCCTTTGATCCGAATACCCGCCCCGGCGCTCCTTGGACGCGCAGGGTCGCACGCCGGCAGGCGGCCAGCAAGGGCCGCGACACTTTTTCGGGTTCTTCGCCCCATGCGCTCCGCGCGCGAACAACGCGAAAAACTGCCGTCGGGAGACTTCTATTTCCATGCCCGACTTCGCTTCCTCCCTTGCAGGCACGCCCGCGCTGCATGCGACTCACGCGGCGCAAGGCACGCCACAGGGGCGGGCCTCAGAGTCTAAGGAGCAAGACATGAACGACATGAAGGAAAAGGCGATGGGCGCGGTCAAGGCCTTCCTCGAGCGCAAGGGCTACGAGATCGTCGACGAGGCCTGGCAGGGGCCCGAGGGTATCGGCGGGATCGACCTCGTGGCGGTGGACGAGGACGGGACCCTGGTCTTCGTCGACGCCACGGTCCGGATCGGGACGGACGGCTTCCCCGAGGCCCACAGGGCGCGCGGGCTGCGCGAGGCGCTGGCGGCGAGGTGG
>CABQNA010000110.1 GCA_902465425.1 uncultured Collinsella sp. | reverse complement strand
TAAGCTCGGTGTATCTGCTTGCGACTTGCGTGGCCATGTTGCCGTTTGGCCGTCTGGGCGACGTGCGTGGCAAGGTGAATGTGTTCCAGCTGGGCGTCATCGTCTTTTCGGTCGGTTCGCTGCTGTGCGGCCTTTCGGCCTCGCTCGAGGTTCTTATCCTGGCACGCATTGTTCAGGGCGTCGGTTGCGCGGCGGCCATGGCTAACAACATGGGTATCATCACCGAGTCGTTTCCGGCACGCGAACGAGGCCGTGCCATGGGTATTCTCGCGACCTTCGTGGCCCTCGGCATGATGTGTGGCCCCGTGCTCGGCGGCATGCTGGTGGCAAGCTTTCCCTGGGAGAGCATCTTCCTCATCAACCTGCCCATCGGCGTAATCTCGTTTATCGTGGGACTCTACACGCTGCCGCATGTTAGGCCAGAGGCCGGCGAACGCCCCATGTCCCTGATCGAGGCCGCTCGTCGCTGCTTTGCAAATTCGGCCTTCACTATCAACCTTGCCTGCATGCTCATCGTGTTCGTTGGTATTGGCGCATCCGAGTTTATTCTGCCGTTCTATTTTCAGGACGCGCATGGGTTTGGGTCTGACGTTTCGGGCCTGCTGTTTTTGGCGCTGCCAATGGTGAATGCCTTTATCGGCCCGCTTTCGGGAACGGTTTCGGACCGTGTCGGCTGCGAGGGCCCCACGGCGGTCGGCCTGGGCGTGTATGTGTGCGGTCTCTTTGCGGTAAGCACGCTCAACGAGCACTCTTCTATCCCTGTGATCGTGTGCTGCGTCGCATTTATGTCGTGCGGCACGTCGATTTTCCAGAGCCCCAACAACTCGCTGTATATGGGTTCGGCTCCGCGCGAAGCGCTCGGCTTTGCGGGCAGCTTGGGCAGTTTGGCGCGCTACGCCGGCATGGCACTCGGTATTACGGTGGCGTCGCATATCCTGTATGGGCAGATGAGCGTGGCGATGGGCGAGGCCGTGACCAGTTTTGTTACAGGTCGTCCGGATGTGTTCCTGTTTGGTTTCCGTTCGGTGTTCTACGTGCTCATGGCTGTGGCCGCCGTGGGCTTTGCGCTTGCCATGGTGCGTTTGGTGAGGATACGCGTCCGCCATTAGCGTGTTGGGAGGCTGTCTGCCACGAATCGGGCCTATCTACTGGTCTTGCAGCTTTATGGTGCGATGTGGCTTGTGGGGCGGGCGGGGGTCGGTCCGTGGTAGACTATCGAACAACGTTTATTAATCGCGCGGTATCTTTGCCGCGAGAAGGGGTTGCGCCATGCAGGAGCTTGAGGATCGTATTCGCCATGACGGCATCGTAAAGGCCGGTAACGTCCTTAAGGTTGATGCCTTCCTCAACCACCAGTGCGACGTTGAGCTGTTCGACCACATGGGCGCCGAGTGGGCCCGTCTGTTCAAGGATGTCGAGATCAACAAGATCCTGACGATCGAGGCTTCGGGCATTGGTATGGCTTGCATCGCAGCCCAGCATTTTGGCGGCGTGCCGGTGGTCTTTGCTAAGAAGGCACAGTCCATCAACCTCGACGGCGAGCAGTATGCCACGACCATCTACTCCTTTACCAAGCAAAAGGAGTACCCGGTCATCGTCGGCAAGCGCTTCCTGTCCAAGGGCGACAAGGTCCTTATTATCGACGACTTTTTGGCCAACGGTTGCGCGCTCGAGGGTCTTATCAAGATCTGCGAGGCCGCGGGCGCCGAGGTTGCCGGCATTGGCATTGCGGTGGAGAAGGGCTTCCAGGGCGGCGGCGATAAGCTCCGTAAGCGCGGCTTCCGCGTTGAGAGCCTAGCCCGTATCGCCGATATGGACTGCGAGAACGGCGAGATCACCTTCGCCTAAGCGCGCGGCACAAGCGATTGGTATGCGATGTGACAAAGGGGCTTTCCCTTTGTCACATTTTTTGTATGAGGGGAGGTGTTGATATGGATGAGAACAAGATGGGATGGCGCGAGTATGCGCGCTACGCCGAGATGTCGGTCGAGGAGTTGGCGCGCGATTGCGAGGTGCAGGTGTTTCGCGCGACAGGTCCGGGCGGACAGGGCGTGAACACGACGGACTCCGCGGTACGCATGAAGCATGGGCCCACGGGGGTTGTCGTGACGGCGCGCGAGAGCCGTAGTCAGTTTCAGAATCGCAGCTGCTGTCTGCGTAAGCTGAGGGCAGAGCTTGAGCGTCGTGGCCGTCCGCCGCGCCGTCGCGTCAAGACCAAAGTGCCGCAGCGATCGCGCCAGCGCAGGCTCAACGACAAGCACTTCAATGCCATTAAAAAGGCCAACCGACGCAAACCAGGCAGCGACGAATGATCTCCTCATAAGTTGCGGTGAAATAGGGACTGTTTTGCGGCTTTAGCTGCATAAACAGTCCCTATTTCACCGCAACTTAGGCGGGGCTAGCGGGTGGGGTGCCAGACGTGGAGGGCTCCGCCGAGGACGTCGACCTCGATGCGCGAGGCGACGATGGGCTCGCCATCGGCCTGAATGGGGTAGTCGGGCTCCTCAAAGGTAAGCTCGGCATGGCGACAGCGGCGCATGCGAACCGGTGGCAGTTTGGTATGGTGGCCATCTTTGGCCGAAAGGAACATGGGAAGCGCGACCGCGCGCGGAACGGGGCCGCAGGCGTAGCAGACGTCGAGTATGCCGTCACAGGGGTCGGCGTCGGGACAGATGCGATAGCCCGAGCCATAGGTAGGACCCAGCTGAATCGCCATGATGATCGCTCTCACGCGCTCGGCGGGCGCACCGTCAAAGCTCACCGTCATGGGGTAGTTGCGATAGCGTAGGCCAAACTGCTCAAGTCCCGAGAGAGTGTAGAGCGGAGCGCCGGCGAGGCCCGTCTTTTTGCGCAGCTCGGTGGTGCCCAGGCCGATGGCGGCATCGATGCCGACCGAGAGCGTCTGGTCGTAGTACTCAACGGTAGCCTCGCCGCTGCCGCTTGCGGGGTTCCATAAGCGAATGCGCCCGATGTCCTGACGCTGCAGCTCACAGGTGAGCAGTGCGCCAAAATCCTTGCCGGAGAAATCGTCGATGCCGAGCGTTTGGGCAAAATCGTTGCCGGAGCCAACGGGCAGGATGGCAAGAGCGGGGCGGGCGTCCTCCTTTTGCGTCATAAGCCCGTTGACGACCTCGTGAATCACGCCGTCGCCGCCAAGGGCGATAACGGTGCGATAGCCCTGAGCCTGAGCGGCCAGCTCCTTGGCGTGTCCCATGCGCTCGGTTAGCACCAAGTCAAACTGGGATGCGCGCGCGGTCATATCCAAAAAGCGTTGCAGGCGCTCGGCAACTTCGCGCGCCGCACCCGACTGGGCGGCTGGGTTGGCGATGATGAGCGTGCGACCAAAATCAGTTGCGTGCATGGGGCGACTCCCGGCGTGTGACATGGCAGTGCGGTCGCGCTCAGGTCGAATTGCCCCTGATTGTGGCTGCACGGCGATTATTACATCTACTCTATCAGGTCGTTGTGGCGCTCGATAGCATCCGCTACCGTACCGCCCTCATCCACAATAAGCGAACGGCGCTTGGGTGAAATGATGCGCTGGGCAGGGTACACGCCGCGGTGTCCGCCGGTTAGGTAGCTGATAAAGGCCACGATGACAAAGAACCCGGCTGCCGTGCCGTGGAACAGGTCGATGGCCATCATGCAGGTGGTGATGGGCACGTTAAGGCCGGCGCAGAACACGCCGAGCATGCCCAGCGCTGCCAGAAAGCTGGGGTCGATTCCGACGAGGCAACCGATCCAGCCGCCGAGCGCCGCACCGATACCAAACAGGGGCGTGACCTCGCCGCCTTGGAAGCCGGCGCCCAGGGTGAGCGCTGTGACGACCAACTTGATGGCTGCGTCCGCCAGGGTGGTGTTGCCGGCAAATCCGGCGCCGGAAAGCCACGTGGAAAGGCCGGCGTAGTCCCAGGCGTCGAGGAGGGTATAAGCGGCCAAAACCACGAGTGCGCCTATGAGTGCGCGAACGAGGTAATTGGTGATAAAGCGACCGTACAGGCTCTTGACGGTTCGAACTGACCAGGCAAAGAGGCGTGCCGTCAGACCGAAGATAATGGCGCTGATAACAACGATGACAACCGTCCGTGGTGTCATGTTGGGAACGCTGGCGATAACATTCGCCTCGTACTCGGTACCCAGGGCGAGTGATGTAAAGTAGCCGGTAAACGAGGCGACCAGGCAGTAGATGCCCGCGGTGTAGTCGATCTTGCCGATAAAGCACATCTCCATGCCAAAGAAAGCTCCGGCAAGGGGCGAACCGAATACGGCGCCAAAGGCCGACGAGATGCCGGCGAGCATGAGGTCGTGGTGGTCATGCTTTTTGAGGTGGGCGAGGCTCGAGATGTTGCTGGCGATGGTGCCGCCAATCTGAACCGCGGCTCCCTCGCGACCGGCCGATCCGCCCGTTAGGTGCGTGAGCGTGGAGCAGACGAAGGTGAGGACGGCCATGCGCATATGGATAAGGCGTGTGCCCAGGGCGGAGTCGATGACCAGGTTGTTACCTCGTTTGGCGGCAAGGCCGTGGTTTTTGTACACCCATGCGGTAGCCACGCCCACGACGGGAAGCAACGCGTAAATCCACACGTGGTGCTCGCGATAATCGGTCGCGATATTCAGCGAGGCCAAAAATGCCCAAGCGGCAACACCCATGGCGAGCGAGACGATGGCGACGAGTACGAGCAACTTGGCGCTCGCGAGTAGGTTGCGGGCGTTGCGGCGCGTGTCGGCTGCCAAGAGCTGCTCGGAACGGGTGAGCTGATGCCTGCCGGCCATGATGACGTCGTTCAGGGAGAAAAAACCGCCATCGTCGAGCGGCTGGGAATGATCCTGCGTTTCGTTTGCGCTTTCGGTTTTGTCGTTATGAGCCATACGTTCCTCTTTTAGGTTGCAACGCAAGCATTATAAAACGCGGTAAACGCGACGAGCCGGTGGGTTGGTTTCCATTCTGTTTCGCGGCCTGCAACCGACAGGTGTATTTGCGGGTACAGGCCGAGTCGCGGTCGTGCGTCGGGGGATTATACTGAGACAAGCATAAAGAATTGGCGCTCCTGTTGTGCGCCGTGGCATTAAGAGGTGCATATGGCAGAGAAACTCATTCCGTTGAATGACGCACAGTCGATTATCCTGTCGCACGTTGCTCCGACCGATCTCGTCGAGATACCCGTGTGGCAGGCCGCCGGCCTTCCCTTGGCCGAGGACGCGGTGGCCGATATCGATATCTCGCCGTTTGCCAACAGCGCCATGGACGGGTATGCCGTGCGCGCGGCGGACTTGGCGCAGGCATCTGGCGAGGCGCCGGTGACGCTCGACGTTATCGGACACGAGGCCGCGGGCCATGTGTTTGAGGGCACAATCGGCACGGGCGAGACAGTCCGCATCATGACGGGCGCGCCGGTACCCGAAGGTGCCGATGCCGTGGTGAAGTACGAGATCGTCGACGTGCTTGATGGCGACGGCAACGAGGGCTCGCACGTTCGCTTCTCGGCGCCGGCCAAGGTAGGGGAGAACGTTCGCTCTGCCGCCGAGGAGGCCCATGCCGGCGACGTCGTGATGC
>CABQNA010000109.1 GCA_902465425.1 uncultured Collinsella sp. | reverse complement strand
ATGCGGCCCTCGCAGGCCTCAACAAACCGCACCGGGCGCTCAAAGTCACCGTGAGCGGGCATAACGCCAGCATCGGCCCCCGCGCCGTCGAAACCCTCGGCGGCCAATCGCTCAAACTCAGGGGCAAACTCGCCGTCCGCATCGTGCCAAACCACCACACGGCGGGGCATACATGCGGGCAACGGTTGCAAAAACCGCAGTTTGAGCTGTTCTTCTACATCGATCTTGGGCATGAATATCCTTACCGTATCTGCAGTTACTTGATCTTTGCCAGCACATCCTGAAACTTGGCGTAGTTGACCTTGACGCCGTCATCCAGGTCGATCTTAATCATCTGGTCTGCCAAGTGATGCAGCTTCTCCTCGTAGCCAATGGTCTCTTTGAGCTGGTCGTTGAGCTTTTTGACGCGCTTATCCAAGCGCACGCGCTCGCCGCGCTCGGCACTGGCAAGGGCATCGTTGGCATAGCCGATCTGCGAGCGATAGCGCTCCTGCTGCTCATGCACATAGTCGGTGCGGATGCGAGCCAACAGGTCGGGCTGATAGCGATGCATGTAAACAAGGCACTTGAAGCCGTTCTTTTTTCCACTGTCGAACAGCCAGTAGATGGGACGCTTCTTATAGGTCTGGCAGTGGTCCTTAAAGAAGTCCTTCAAAAAGTAGGTGCGGATTACCTCACGCGAGGTGCCCTTGCCGCCGAGCACCTCGGCAATAAAGGCCAGGTTCTGCTCGAGCGTCTCCTCGCCGTACACGGTACGCACAAAGTCGATAAAGTAGCGTACGATGTCGTCGTCAAAGTACTCATCGTCGGTGATGGGCAGCACGTTATCGCTATCGGGCATAAAGGTAACGTGCGCGGGATCAGACATCTTTGACAGATAGTCGTCGACCGTGGCGCCCTGATCGGCCAGGACCAGTCCGTCCACATCCAGCGAATAGCGACCAAACATGCACCCCACGGCATAGCTTATGAGCGAGGTGATCTCGTCGCGCTTGGTACGCACGTATTTGTTGCCTTTATAGCTCTCGGGAATCTCATCTGCGGTATCGAAGATGCGCGCCACCGAAACGAACTTATCCTCGACCTCGATGGGCACCTCACCCTCCATGTTGTAGATCTTGGCAAAGATTCGGTTGAGCTCTTCCTCGTTAGTGCGAAGCTGCTCGAAGCGAGCATTGACCTCGGCCTTACGAGCCTCGTATTTATCTTGAAGTAAAGTGGCCATGACAGACCGCCCTTTCTTTGTTGAAAAGTGCGGCTATGCAAATTTAAAATTTGCACTAGCCAGCTAAACAATTAACAGATTTAAATTCTTTACGGATTAAAGCGCGTCGTTTATTAATTCCCTAGTGTTTGTTGCTCTTTCTATGAATGAGCTTTTCAAATTCGCCTCTGCCAGCGTCCTTAAAATAAAAACGAGCGTCAATATCAATCGCCTTTATCCAGTCGGTAAACGCCTTTTGAGGCAGAAGCATCATGGCAGTCGTTTTTCCACTTGAACCACCAGCTTTATCCTCGAGAAGCATCATTCCATTAGGGAAGTAATACGTACACCCATGTGCAAGTGAATTGCGGATATGAGTTAGTAAAGTCATTCCTTTACCTGAGTCTTTAGGTTCGGGACCCTTGCGACCAGAGATTGTATAAGGTTGAATACAGAGGACCCTCGGACTAACGATATCAATCGGAGCTTCAATCTCTTGTTTAACTCCATCAGCCGACTTTTGATTTACAGTTGTTTTAAATCCATATTCCTCAATCACATCTCCAAGATTATCAGCCATAAGTAATTCACGCTTCCCGGAAGGCACCCCTTCATACTCAAGAAGAGTATCGAATGGCAATTGTTTCAATCCATAATCAGAGGCGGTTCTTCTTTGAGAAGCAGAGTTGGCTACAGATTTAGTCACAAAGAAATCCCAAATAGAAGAAATCTCATCCGGAGTCCAATAGCTAGATTCATGCAGAGACATATGAAATGAAGATATACAGGCTTTGTCCATAACCAGCACCTACACCAAAGGGTTATGTTTGAAATCCCAAGAGGTTTCAAACGAATCCCAATCGGTTTTTGATAGTTCGCGGCACGAGTCGACCATGTCGTTGACCAACGGCTCCTGTTCCTCGTTCTGAATGATCGGGTAGGTTGCGATTTGGCCTACCTCGAAATTAAGCGTCGGCGAGAGCATGCTTGCGACACGCATGATCACGGAGCTGTTACAAGCTCCCTGGAGATACTTGAGTGACTCCTCGTCGCTAAAAACGCTCGTGCCCGCCACATCAAAGATATGCCCAGCAGGCTTAAAACGAAACGCAATGGACCCGCTTGAAATCTTCGACCAGGTAATCGATGGGCTAAAGAAGCAGTTTGTATTCTGTGGCCTAGAAAGCAATCTACCATTCTGGTCTTTGTAATTACGGATCTCCTGTCCGTCATTCTCCCAGTTAACAACTGAGCTATTATTTCCGTACCATTTGCGGAAATCGCCGCCCTTGTTGTAGGGGAACCACTTGCAAGCGCTTTCAATCGACTCTTGAATAGATTCACAGAAATAGACGCTCTTGCAATCATCGACTTCCCACCACTCGCGAACGAAACGAGCGTTCTCGCCAGTAGCAAGCCCTTGGCGCGGCTTGCCATACTCACTGAGCTGTTTTGCGTTTCCAAACGCATCCAGAAGAGCGTCACTGGCCCAGTAGGCTATGGGGGTGCCGGGGATTTGCTTGAAGGTGTCGGCGTCGCGGCGATAGAACCAGCCGCAGTCGGGGTTTCGGATCGCCTCGAGCAACTTGAGACGCTTCGCCTCGCTGCCGTTGATGTCGACGAGGCGAACATAGGCACCCTCGCATGCCGCGCGGCCGTTGTAGATGACATCGGCAGTCACATTGACGACCTCACCACCGATGGCATCGAACGCACGAGGTCCCAGATGGGCCATGGAAACGATTGTCTTGTTGTCGATAACCTTGGCGCGCATCTTCTCAAAGCTGCCCAGGAACATCCAACTCTGCATGGTAACCATTGCGGCGTAGCCCTTATCCTCGACAAGGTTAAAACCGCGCTCGATAAAGCACGTGCAGAGGTCGCTCTTCACGTCGGGGTAGTTCTTCTTGACCCACTTGCTCATGAATGGATTAAAGCTGCTGCTGCCCATATACGGAGGATTCGCAACGGTGCAGGTAAAACGACGGGACAGCTTCTCGCAGATGGCGGCAGCGCTTTCGAGCTTAGTTTTGGCCGTAGCGGCAAAAAGGTCATCGGAACAACTCGCGGCGGCAGCCTTGAGCTCGTCAATCTCGTCCTCTGAGGGATTGAGCAGCGAACCGATCTCGCCCAAATGACTCAGCTCCTCGGCGAGCTTCTTGTTACCCGGCAGCTCGTCCTCCCCTAGCGGGATGCTCGAGAGCACGGTAACGTCGGCGCGAACGCCACGCCTAAAGAAGCGACGGTCGTGCTCGCGGGCGCACATGGCAAGCGCCAGCTCCGCGATCTGTGCCGCGCGGGAATCGATTTCCATGCCTGCAAGGTTTTTAGTAAGAATGAGCTCGGGAATCTCGCGCTCACGATAGCCGCGCTCCTCGTACATATGGAAGAGCAGCTCAAACGCATAGACCAAGATATGGCCCGAGCCGCATGCGGGGTCGCAGAGGGTTATCTCCTCGGTACTCCATGCGCTCGCGTAGCGAACTCCCCGGATTGTTGAGCATCCACAGACGGCCGAGTGAGTTCTCGACCATATAGCGCACAATCCACTCGGGGGTGAAGAGCTGCGTGGCGGGCGCGATGTCCGCCGCCGCTGCCTTGCGCTTGGACTTGAAGAACTCGTCTTTAACGTCGGCATTGTAGTACTGATACATCCAGCCCAGAACGGTCACGCCCTCGCGCCAGTCCTCGTCAGTGAGGACGGCATTGAGTTTGCCCACCACACTGTCAGCCATCATGAGGCCCTGGGGCAACAGCAGCTCCATGGCTCCGCCCACGCGTTCAAAGACGCCCGGCAGGCAATCGGCAAGCTCCTCGCACTGAGCAACAAACAGGTAGCGCCACAACGGTTCATCCAAGCCCGCCATCTTGAGCTCGGCTATGCGATCGGTATCGGCCGTCGTTATTTCCACGTCCAGTGCGTTCTCCACGGCCTCGCTGCCATGGCTGCCGTCCGCACGACTTAGCATGCGCATACGGCTGGGAAGCCATCCGCATGCATCCATGAAGCGAATGGCCACGATGCGGTTGAACCAGGTGTAGGCCGCACGGTCGCGCAGCGCCTCGTGACCCACCTCTGCCTGCATGCGCAGCAGTTCGTCGCGTTGCTCAATCTCATCCGGACTTAGGGGCAGGCCGTTGACGGTCTCGGACCCAGCGGGCGCAGGTGCAGGTTCGGTGATGCCGTAGCGCACCATCTGCGCCTCCACGCCTTTGATGAGCTCCGTGCGGGCCCAAGTGCAGAAGCTCTTAAGAGCAGAATCGTTCATGGTTGATGAGCCTTTCTAAACGCCATAAGCCACCGGTGCGCGCTTTGGCACCGGCGGCTCCGCGGGTTAGTTGATACGGATCTCGTCGTTTGCAGCGAGCGCCTGCATAAGGCGGGAGCGCAGGTCGTCCACGCGGCGCACAGTCTTGATCTTGCGCTGGGGCACGGGTGCAGGCGTGGGCGCTGACGACGCAACGGCCTTGTTGGAGATCTTCTTGACCACCTCACCCGTACTCGTGACCTCGGTGGTGCGGCGCTCGTTGTCCATACGCATGCGGGCCGCATCCACGGCGTCGTACATCTCGTTGGCTGCCGCGCTGAGCCAGTCGCCCCAGTTAGTCGCAGCAACGCTCAGCTCGTTGAGGCTTTGAGCACTGTGGGCACGGTTTTTGAACGACTCGTATTTGGCACCGGCATCCGCTATGGCATTCTTGGCTTGATTGACAAAGCCCTTTTGGCTCTCAGCCTGCGCCTGCAGGTCTTGCAGATCGCTCTCGATGCGGCACAAAAACTCATTGCGGCGGATACCCAGCAGCTTTTTCATGTCGTCCTCGACGGGATTCATAAGCGGCTGCAGGTCTTTAATGCGGCCGTAGGGCTTGGGATCTTTGAGGATCTCGCGAACCTTTGCCACGTTCTCAACCGCGCTGGGAATGTCATCGGAGGCATACTCGATACCCTCGGTGCGGCTCAAGAAATCCTTGGCGTGGTCAAACGCTGTTCGTTGGTTGGACTCGAAGAACTCAACCACCTTGTCAAAGTCTTCCTTGGCATCGAGCAAGCGGTCCTCATGCTTGGTAAACGTAGTCAAAAACGCCTCGGACTCACTCTGGTCCTTAAGGACGTCGGCGACCTCCGAGCGCATCCTCTCGCACTCGTTCTCGCCGGGATACGGGTAGGCCGGCTTGATGCCCGTGTAGTAGTCGCGTGCTATGGCGAGACACGCCTCGCGCAAGTCCTCAAGGCGCTCCTTGAGCTCGGCCACGAGCTTATCCTCGTTGGAGGGCACGGTCTTGAGATCAAACAGGTCACGCATGAGCTCGCCCGTGGCGCGCAGCAACCGGTCGCTCATGCGCATGCGCAAGCGCACCTGGGCCTTATCGGCATCCTTGCGA
>CABQNA010000108.1 GCA_902465425.1 uncultured Collinsella sp. | reverse complement strand
GGTGCGTCGTCTGTACGGCCCCGGCACGCCGTGGGGCGAGGTCGCCGAGTGGCAGACGGCCACGATGGAGGAGCTCGAGCGTCAGCAGCGCATCAACGAGACGGCGAAGCATCGCGTGGTGGGGCTCGTTATCGAGACACGCCCCGATGCCGTAACACCGCAGGCCCTCACACTTATCCGCCGCTTGGGCTGCACCAAGATCCAGATGGGTATCCAGAGCCTCGACCAGCACCTGCTCGATTTCAACGAGCGTCGCATTTCGGTGGCGCAGATCGAGCGGGCGTTTTCGCTTGCGCGCCTGTTTGGCTTTAAGATCCACGCGCATTTTATGCTCAACTTGCTGGGCGCCACACCCGAGGGGGACAAGCGCGACTACGAGCGCTTTATGACCGAGGGGGCCTTTATGCCCGACGAGGTCAAGGTCTACCCGTGCGCGCTCATCGAGGGCTCGCGTCTGGTGGGCTGTTACGAGCGTGGCGAGTGGCGCCCCTATACCGAGGACGAGCTGCTCGATGTGTTGGCCGACGACATCGTGGTGACGCCGGCGTTCTGCCGTATCAGTCGCATGATCCGCGACTTTAGCTCCGACGACATCATGGTGGGCAACAAGAAGCCCAACCTGCGCCAGCTCGTTGAGAATCGCCTGGCTGCTCGGGGTGACGGTGCGACAGTGCGTGAGATTCGCTATCGCGAGATTAGCACGGCGGGCGCCGACTTGGATGAGCTATCTCTTGATGAGGAAGTGGCGTACGAGACGCCGGTGACTTACGAGCGCTTTTTGCAGTGGGTGACGCCGCAGGGCAAGATCGCGGGCTTTTTGCGCCTGTCGCTGCCCGATCGTGCTTTTGTTGCCGCGCATGCGGGTGAGTTGCCGACGACGCCGGACGAGGCGATGATTCGCGAGGTGCACGTGTATGGCATGGCGGCGCGCGTGGGGGATCAAGGCCAGGCAGCCCAGCACCATGGGTTGGGGCGTTTGCTCGTAGAGCGTGCGTGCGAGATTGCCCGGGATGCGGGTTATGCGCGTATCAACGTGATTAGCGCGATTGGCACACGCGAGTACTATCGCCATCTTGGATTTTATGACCATGGCCTTTATCTGCAAAAGGAGCTCTAGATGAACAAGCCGAGTGTTTCTGCCGGCGTCGTTGCCGGCGTTGCTCTGGGAGCTGCGGCGCTTGGTGCGGCCGCTGTCGCTGTTCGTGCTGCCTGTCTGCAGGTTGCGCGAACCCGCAATGGGTTGGCGCGCGTGAAACGCGTGCACGATGAGGGCGGCGATGAGATTCGCGTGCTCGTGCAGGGCGGCGTCTACCAAAGCGCAAGCTATGTTGGCGATCGTTGGGCAGAGCCCGTCTTTGCGTATTATCGTGCATTTGACGATGTGTTTGAGGCCGAGGACGCAATGCGTGACGCTTATGGTCACGGTATCGACCGCATGCTTATGCTGGGCGGTGGGTTTGCCTATCCCAAGCTTGCGCTGATGTCGCACGAGAGTTTGCGCATGGACGTCATCGAGTATGACGCAGAGATTACGCGTCTGGCACGTCGCTGGTTCTACCTGGACGAGCTGGAGCACACGGTGGGCGATCGCCTGCGGGTGATTACCGCTGAGGCGCGTTCGTACCTGGGCGTGACGAGCGTGGGCCATCGTCGCTACGACGTGGTCGTGAGCGATTGCTTTGGCGGTGCCGAGCCCGTACGCGAGCTGGCGACGGTTGAGGCGTTGCGTTTGGTGCGGGGCGGCCTAAATGTCGGTGGCGTCTACGTTGCCAATATCGTGAGTGCAAACGAGGGGAGCGATGTGGCGTTCCTGCGCGACTGTGCCGCCACGGCGCTTGAGGTGTTCGACCATGCTTGGGTGGTCCCATGTGGCGATGCGGAGTTCGGCGGCGAGGAGAACTACCTGCTTATCGCCAGCGACGGCGACTACGCCTTTGCCGAAGCTGTGCCCTTCGACACCGACTTCCTCGGCACCGTCCTTCACGACAAGTAAGTCTTTCCGTCCCAAAAAGACTGGTCTTAGGCGTGGTCGCGCCAGCTGAGGACGCGCTGCTTCATGCCCTCGATGTCGAGCACGCCTTCGGCGAAGCCTTTGCGCACGAGCTCCTCGGGAACGTACTCGTCGTAGCGATCAAAATAAGGTATCTCGCCGGGATAGACGAGCTCGATGGGGTCGAAGTCCTTTTCGGCCTCGGCTGCGAGCACCTCAAAGAACGTCTCCTCGTCGGCCTTCATCTTAAACTGCATAAAGTATGGACGCGACGGATCGAGCCCGCGAAGGCCCAGCTCCGCGGCGCATTTAATCTTGAGCATACGTTCGAGCGCCAGAAAGGCGTAGCTGCCCAACCAGGGGAAGAGCACCCAGGTGTCGCCACCCAGGTTGATGAGCGGTTTGGTCCCCGCACCCGAAATCTCGGCGGTATGACGAGCCTGTGCAAGGCGTGCCCGTGCGTTGCCCATGAGGTACGGATATGCCGCGTGCTCGTTGAGCGCCTTGTGCATGCGCTCGAGTACATGCGTGTTGATGTCGCCGGGGCAGTCGCCAAAGTATGCCGGCACACGACCTTTGACTTGCGTGGCAAAGACGGTGTGTCGCTTCCAGTCCACTTCCTCGACTATCCAGCAGTGCCCGGCTATGGCGATGCGCTCACCGGGCGGTGGCGGATTGACGATCGTGCCCAACTCGGCCGACTCGCTGCGAACGGTGAACTCCTCGTTTTCCTGGAACACAGCGTAGAACTTAAAGTTGTTAATGATGCGCTCGCCCGCGAGACCCACGATGAGCCCACCGCCCTCGGTGACCTGGATGTGGTCGATCTTGATGAGGTGGCGCAGCAGTACGCGATAGTCATCGGCCGAGACGCGGTGGAAATAGCTGAGCGTGAGCACGCGCTGAGCAAGCTCGGCCGGCGTGAGCTCGCCGGTGCTGGCGAGCGTCGACATGGTCTGGTGGTAGAGCAGGCTGTAGGGGAGTCGATCGAGCTCGGGCGGCTCGACCCACTTTTCCTCGCGATAGAGTTGTACGAGTGCGATGCCCTGCAGGAGCTTCCAGGGTATCGTTTCGGGCATCATCGTGCGCGGCTCGGGTTCTTCCTCGCGCATGACAAACCACATCTCGGGCGGAAGGTCGCGACGGCCTGTGCGCCCCATGCGCTGCAAAAAGGAGCTGACGGTAAACGGCGCGTCAATCTGGAACGCGCGCTCCAGGCGACCGATATCAATGCCGAGCTCCAGCGTGGAGGTGGTGACGGTCGTCTGCGCCTGCTCTTCGTCGCGCATGAGCTCCTCGGCCGTCTCGCGCAGCGATGCCGAAAGGTTGCCGTGGTGGATGAGAAAGCGGTCTGGCTCGTGCCGGCTCTCGCAGTAGCTGCGCAACATGGAGCACACGGCCTCTGCCTCCTCGCGCGAGTTGGCAAAGACCAGGCACTTGCGGCCGCGGGTATGCTCAAAGATGTAGCCCATGCCGGGGTCGGCGTTGTCGGGTGCGGTGTCGGTGGGGTTGAGCAGTGCCTGTTCAGTTGCCTGCGGGATGTCGACTTCGCCCTCGGGGGCTGAGGAAGTGCGACGGTCCTTGGGAGCGGCCTTGCCCCGTGCCCGCTCACGACGTTGACGGCGCTCCTCTTGTGTGAGTTGTCCGCTGTGACGCATGTCTTGGGCGCCGGCGGGCAGTGCCGCGGATGCCGCCTCGATGCGCTCGCATGCGAGCACTTCGGCTTCCTGCGGACCTGTGCCCATGAATCCCCGCTGCTGTGCCTGGGGGCCCGAGTTGTAGAAGTGCTCCATGGAGATGCGCCACACGCGACGCGGTTCTTCAAAGCGGGGGATAACGCAGTTGCGCCCCGTTCCCTGTGAGAGAAAAGCGCCCGTGCGCTCGGGGTCGCCGATGGTGGCCGAAAGGCCAATGCGTCGAGGCTGCACGCCGGCCATGCGCGAGAGCCGCTCGATAAGGCAGAGCGTCTGCCCGCCGCGGTCACCGCGCATGAGCGAGTGGACCTCGTCGATGACCACATAGCGCAGGTCGCAAAACATGCGCGGAATCGCCATGTGCTTATGGATTAAGAGCGCCTCGAGTGACTCGGGCGTAATCTGCAAGATGCCGCTCGGTTTTTTGATGAGCTTAGCCTTGTGCGACTGGGAGACATCGCCATGCCAGTGCCAGATAGGGATATCGGCCTCTTCGCAGAGGTCGTTGAGACGGACGAACTGATCATTGATGAGCGCTTTGAGGGGGCCGATGTAGAGGGCGCCCACGCTTGCGGGCGGGTTCTCCCAAAACTCGGTCAGGATGGGAAAGAAGGCTGCCTCGGTTTTGCCGGAAGCCGTGGATGCCGTCAAGAGCACATTATCTTGCGTGTTAAAGATGGCGTCTGCCGCTGCAACCTGGATAGAGCGCAGGCTCTCCCAATCGTGGGAATAGATGAAGTCTTGGATAAACGGGGCGTAGCGGTCAAAGGCGTTCATGGGGCCTCCTCTCAAAAACGAATCTCTCAACGCGGCTGGCAATGGTTTGCTGCATTGCCGTCTCAACGTTTGCCCGGATAAAACCTACCAAAATAAACCTGTCCCTTTTTGGCAGGTTAGATGGTGAACTCGGCGAAGTTACGGTCGCCGCCTGCGGTATCGGTGTCGCCTGTTGCGGTTGCCGGTGCCAGCGCGTCGCCGCCGACGCTTTGCAGTAGCTCGGCCACGTTGGCGTCAGGGTTTTGGCATAGGATGTCGAGCAGCTCGATAAAGTCGCGAATGACCTCGCGCGGCGTGAGGTGCGTATCGGCTCCCACGCGGCCGAACTCAATTTTGAGGAAGTCTACCAAGTCGTTCTCGGTAAGCGTGGGCGTCCAGCCAAAGTAGCCGGCGTGGATTTGCATGAGCTTTTCGATGAGCACCAGCAGTTCCTCATAGGTGAGTGGCTGCAGGCGGATGATGGGTGCGAGCATGTCCTTAAGGTCCTCGCGTGCAAAGCGGCCTTGAGCGAGTCGGCTACGTAGGGCCTCGTAGGAGAACACGCCGCGGCGGCGGTCTTCGATGGAGGTTGGCGTGCCGCCCATGATCATGCCCAGGTACTGCGCCTTGCCCTGGAGCGTGTCGTTGTACATGGTCAGGATCTTCTCGTAGTTGTACTGGCGCGTGATCGCGTTGGGAATCTTATACAGATTCACGAGCTCGTCGATGAGCACCAGCATGCCCTTGTAGCCGCTGCAAACCAAAAAACGCGCGATGAGCTTGACGTAGTCGTACCAGTCCTCATCGCTGATGATGGTTGAGGACCCCAGTTCGGCGCGAGCCTCGCTCTTGGTGCGGTATTCGCCGCGGATCCATTTGGTCACGCGGCTCATGGCCTCCTCGTCGCCCTCGGATACGGCCGTGCGATAGCGGCGGAGCATGCGGGAGAAGTCGAAGCCGTGGACCATCTCCTCGAGCGGGGTCAGTTGGGCATTGACGACCGACTCGTCGACCTCGGCACACGAGGCGACCCAGCGATCCAGAATAAGGTTGAGCGCACCGCCCTCGGGGCGCGTCTTGGTCGATATATTGCGGATGAGCTCGCGGTAGGTGGCAAGGCCCTGTCCTTGACCGCCCTGCAGGCGGCGCTCGGGCGATAGGTCGGCATCG
>CABQNA010000107.1 GCA_902465425.1 uncultured Collinsella sp. | reverse complement strand
CAACCAGTCGACGCTGCGCGCCGCCCAGGACGACAATTTGTCATTCAAAAGGCAAGGCATGACCAGAAGGTCTATGCCTTGCCTTTCTCATGCCAACTTGTACGTTCTGGACGGCGCTCGCTGTCCGTCCTCTGCCTGCGGCGCTTTCCATTGTTGGTGCAGAGGGCGCTTTGCCTACTCTGGCGGGCTTTCGCTGGCTTATGCTCAACCTGCGACGTTCCCCTTGTTGGCGCAGGGGGACAGCTTGCTCGCTCTGGTGCCCGTTTGCTGACTTATGCTCCACCTGCGATGTTGCCGTTGTTGGTGTAATGGGGCGGTGCAATGGGGTTAGGTTAGTTTGCACCAAATATGTCCGACAAGAGGTTTGACGGATGTTTGGTTGGTGCCTGTTGATGGTCTGGGTATCGGGGAGGGCGGGCTCCGTTATAATCGCCTAGAACATTAAATGGAAACGGGACGGGAGCCATATATGCGCCAGGGTTTCGACAACGCGAAGTATATCGAGCTGCAGGCTGCTCACATTAAGGAGCGCATCTCGCAGTTTGGTGGTAAGCTCTATTTGGAGTTTGGCGGTAAGCTGTTCGATGACTATCATGCGAGCCGCGTGCTGCCGGGTTTTGAACCGGACAGCAAGTTCCGCATGCTCAAGAGCATCGCCGACGATGTCGAGGTTATCATCGCGATCAACGCGAACCACATCGAGAAAAACAAGGCTCGTGGTGACCTCGGCATTACCTATGACGAGGATGTGCTGCGCCTGGTTGACCTGTTTCGCGGCAACGGCTTTGCTGTCGCGGCTGTGGTCATCACCCAGTACGCCGGCCAGCCCGCTGCTGATGTGTTCCGCAACCGCCTGAACGCGCTCGGTATTCCCGCCAAGCTGCACTATCCCATCGAGGGGTATCCGCACGATGTCGATCTGATCGTGTCCGACGATGGCTACGGCAAGAACGAGTTTGTCGAGACCACCCGACCGCTCGTCGTGGTCACTGCCCCCGGTCCTGGCTCGGGCAAGCTTGCCACCTGCCTGTCTCAGCTCTATCACGAGCACAAGCATGGCACGGCCGCCGGCTATGCCAAGTTCGAGACCTTCCCTGTCTGGAATCTTCCTCTGACGCATCCGGTCAATATTGCCTACGAGGCCGCCACGGCTGACCTCGACGACGCCAATATCATCGATTCGTTCCACCTTGAGGCCTACAACAAGACCACGGTCAACTACAACCGCGACGTCGAGGCCTTCCCGGTGGTCCGTGCCCTGATGGAAAAGATCCTGGGCAAGAGCCCCTACCAGAGCCCCACGGACATGGGCGTCAATATGGTCGGCTTTGCCATCACCGATGACGATGCCTGCCGCGACGCTTCCAAGATGGAGATCGTCCGCCGCTACTTTACCGCGGTCGAAAATGTGCGCCGTACCGGCGTGGGCGATGAGCAAGTCGACCGTCTCAAGATTATTATGAAGAAAGCCGGCATCGATAAGAACTACTCACCGGCGCGCTCGGCGGCCCTCACCAGGGAGCAGCTGACGGGTGGTCCCGTGGGTGCCATGGTCATGCCCGATGGCTCCGTGGTGACCGGCAAGACTTCCACGCGCCTGGGCGCCGCAAGTTCGCTCATTATGAACGCCCTCAAGCATGTCTCGGGCGTCGACCTTGAGCTCGAGGTCATTAGCGATGAAGCGATCGAGCCCATCAGCAAGCTCAAGACGCATTTCCTGGGCAGCAAAAACCCGCGCCTCCACACCGACGAGACGCTTATGGCGCTGTCGATCACCTCGGCCACGAGTGAGACGGCCGCTCGCGTCCTTTCGGGCCTGGAGCAGCTGCGCGGTTGCGATGCCTTCTTTAGCGTGATTATCTCGCCGACGGACGAGACGGTACTGCGCAAACTGGGTATCAACGTGTGCTGCGAGCCCAAGTTTGAGCGCCGCGGTTTCTTCCATCGCTAAGTTTGAAGCACCGCGGTAATTGCATTGCATTTTGGCCGTATCGGGTTAGCGCCCGGTACGGCTTTTTGATCAATAAAGCGCCTATTTCGGCGAAAAATAGCTGTTTACCTGCCTAGAAACAATTTGAGCGGTATACAATAACCGTAACTGTTTCATCCTTAGCGGGATGCCGCATGATGGATATTACCTGCCATCGTGAGGTGTGTCGGTCGCGCACGGCGCGTTAGATGCTCGTGCTCGGTTTGAGGAGGCTGCTATGGCGGGCAAGGGTCGTGCGAGTGTCAACGATATGAAGCGTGTCGAGGTGCTGGTGTTGATGGAGATCGACCAGCAAACCGAAGACAATGGCGGGCCGTATGGTTTCTCGCGCAAAACGCTTGCCGAGCGCGTGGGGGTTTCGCCGTATCGTGCCCGCGCCGCAATCGATCGCTTGGATTCCGAAGGCATGATTGATGTCGTCTCGCGTTATAGCGACGACGGCGGTCAGCTTGCAAATGGCATTTGCCTCACCGAACGTGGCGAGTGGTATCTTGAGGGCGTCCGTACCGGCATGCTCGTTCAAGAAATGCTTGAGGACGAGGTTGCTGATCGATAGCAGCATGTAACCCTTGCCATAGCGACGCCGCCTGGGAAACCGGGCGGCGTTTTGTTTCAAGATTGAGAAATGCAATCTCACGCGAGAAAAAAATGCGAACGGTCCGCGGCGCGAGTATTACAATGAAGACCCGTAAGATGTGGATAAACAACTTCTACGGGAAGCGCAGGTAACTCAATATGACCAAGCATGTGTTCGTAACCGGTGGCGTGGTTTCGTCTCTGGGCAAGGGTATCACCGCGGCCTCGCTGGGCCGTCTGCTCAAGTCGCGTGGCTACAAAGTAACGATGCAGAAGGCCGATCCGTATCTGAACGTCGACCCCGGTACCATGAGCCCCTTCCAGCATGGTGAGGTCTTCGTTACCGAGGATGGTTACGAGTCCGACCTGGACCTGGGTCATTACGAGCGCTTTATTGATGAGAACCTGACCCGCGATTCCAACTTTACGACCGGCGCCATCTATAAGAGCTTGATCGCCCGCGAGCGTCGCGGCGACTTTTTGGGCGGTACCGTGCAGGTGATTCCTCACGTCACCAATGCCATTAAGGACAAGTTCCGCCGCATCGAGGAGCAGACCGGCTCCGATGTAGTCATCACCGAGCTGGGCGGCACGATCGGCGACATCGAGTCCCAACCGTTTGTCGAGGCCATCCGTCAGTACCGCAAGGAGGCCGGCCCCGAGAACGTCTGCTACATCCACGTGTCGCTCGTTCCCTATATCGCCGCCGCCCACGAGGTCAAGACCAAGCCCACGCAGCATTCCGTCAAGGAGCTCCGCAGCTTTGGCATCCAGCCCGATATCATCGTGCTGCGCTCCGACCACCATATCGATGACGCTATCCGCGGAAAGATTGCAAGCTTCTGCGACGTCGACACCGATTGTGTCTTTACCAACGAGGACTGCGCGAGCATTTACGATGTTCCGCAGCTGCTTGCCGAGCAGGACTTTGACCTGCGCATTTGCGAGCGCCTGGGTCTGGACCCGCGTGAGCGCGACATGAGCGAGTGGAACGAGTTCCTGCGCAAACAGAATCACGCCAACCATCACGCCGACAAGGTGAAGATCGCCGTCGTGGGCAAGTACACGCAGCTGCCCGATGCGTACCTGTCGGTTATCGAGGCCCTGCACCATGCGGGCGTCTTCTACGATCGCCATGTGGACGTCCAGCTGGTCGACGGCGAGAGCCTCGACGAGCAGAATGTCTCCGAGGTTCTGGGCGACGCCTCGGGCATCCTGGTCCCCGGCGGCTTTGGCAAGCGCGCCCTGGAGGGCAAGATCCTCGCGGCCGAGTTTGCCCGTGAGCACAAGATTCCGTATCTGGGCATTTGCCTGGGTATGCAGGTGGCCGTGTGCGAGTTCGCCCGCAACGTCGTCGGCCTTGCCGGCGCCAGCTCCTCCGAGTTCGATCCGGACGGCCCGTTTAGCGTCATCGATCTGATGAGCTCGCAGGAGGACGTGACCGAGAAGGGCGGCACCATGCGCCTGGGCGCCTATCCGTGCAAGCTCGCCGCCGATACCCTCGCTCGCGAGGCATATGGCGAGGAGCTCGTCTACGAGCGTCACCGTCATCGCTTTGAGTTCAACAACGCCTTCCGTGACCAGCTCGAGGACGCCGGTTTGGTTATCTCGGGTCTGTCGCCCGACGAGCGCCTGGTCGAGATGGTCGAGTTGCCGCGCGACGTGCATCCGTGGTATGTGGCAACCCAGGCTCATCCCGAGTTCAAGAGCCGCCCGACCAACCCGCAGCCGCTGTTCCGCGAGTTCGTGCGCGCTTCGATCGGCCAGCACGAGGGTGTCGACCGTCTGCAGGTGACGCCCATGAACCTCGCTACGGACTAAGGGTGCCGGCGAATAAGGAACATACCGAAGCTACTCCCTCGTCGCTCGCCGTGGCGGCGGGGGAGTATCTCGATTACCTCGCGGTCGAGCGGGGTTTGGCGCGCAACACGATTGCGGCCTATCGTCGTGACCTGACGACGTACTGCGCCTATCTGGAGCGGGCGGGTATTGTGTCTTTTGAAGAGGTGACCCGTCAGGTCGTGGAGGGCTTTGTCGCCGACCGTCGCGATGGGGGCTATTCGGATGCCTCGGTGGAGCGTGCGCTTGCGGCCGTGAAGGGCCTGCATGCCTTTTTGGTGCGCGATGGGGCTGTGGCCCAAAATCCAACGGCGGCGTTGCGCCTGCCTAAAAAGGCTGAGCGTTTGCCGGAGTATCTATCGGTGGAGGATGTCTCGGCGCTGCTCGATCAAGATTTCCCCGAGGGCGAGATGGGCTTGCGTGACCATGCCATCTTGGAAGTGCTCTATGGATGCGGTTTGCGTGTGAGCGAGTTGGTGGGACTCGATGTGGGCGATATCCATATCGACGATGGCTTTGTGCTCGTTCGCGGTAAGGGCTCGAAGGAACGCCTGTCCCCGCTGGTGGGAAGCGCGGCGCGAGCTCTGGCGCTTTATGTAACTGAGGGGCGTTCTCGCTTGGCGGCCCATGCCCGCGGAACCGAGACCTCGGCGGTCTTTTTAAATAAGAACGGCCGCCGTCTGTCGCGCCAGGGCATCCATGCCATCTGTGAGCGCTACGGGCGCCAGGTGGGACTGGTGGGGCTCCATCCCCATACGCTGCGTCACTCCTTTGCCACCCATATGCTTGCGGGCGGCGCAGACCTCCGTGTGCTACAGGAGATCTTGGGACATGCCGATATATCGACCACGCAGGTCTACACGCATGTCGATCGTACGCAACTGACCGAGGTCTATTTGGCGGCGCACCCGCTGGCACATCGTTAACACATCGCTGACCTGCATATTTATAGGTATTTGGGGACGGGCTCCAGATTGCCGCGGCGTGCTTTTGCGCGCGCATGGGCAATCTGGGGCCCGTCCCATTTTTCGCCACTTGGCGTCGCGGTGGTGGGCCGCACGTGCCTTGGGTGGGGGAGTTTGGGGGCGATGTGAACGGCATGTAAAGGGACGTAAAAATCGCCTCAAGGTCAACTTGAAGGTTGAGGTTCGCGGGTGTGGTTCTACAGGTGGCATCACGCCTTTGCTGAAAACACAACATATTGTGTTTTCGAACATATGCTTGGGGGTGTTTTGCAATATATGGTGAGTGGAGTGGTGGGGCGGGG
>CABQNA010000106.1 GCA_902465425.1 uncultured Collinsella sp. | reverse complement strand
GCCGGCAACATCGCCGACGGGCGCCGTTTTATTGGTTAGTCATTGGGGATGTTCTTAAACGACTGGTCATTAAAGAACGTCCCCGACGACTAATGACTCGAGCGTGGAAAATCTCCCACTTTGAGCTCGTATGGGCACCAAAAGCGGGAGATTATCCACGCTCATTCTATTAGGAGTCGCAACCGCTACAACTCTACGACCTCAACGCCGTTGTAAATCTCGTCCCAGCGGTCCATGACCAGGTGGCCGGTCTTGGGATCCATAGCGTTGAGCTTGCCGCAGGTATTGGCGGTCTTGAGCACCGTGACGTCGTCGGCACCAGCAGCAATGGCATGTGCAAAGCCGGCGATGGTCGAGTCGCCGGAACCCGTCGCGTTCACAGCCGCAATCGCGGGCGTCTTGGCGCGGAACGCGCGACCCTCATGGAAGCCCACCGAACCGGCAGCACCCATCGAGACAACGACCCAGGGGATTCCGGCAAAGCGGCCATCGGCGGCAAGTGCCTCGCGCAGGGCATCGACATCATCGGTCGTAAAGGACGTACCCAGCAGACCGTTTATCTCGGTCAGGTTGGGCTTTACGAGCTCGGGCTTAGCGTCGGACTCCAGCGCGGCCTCCAGCGATGCACCCGAGGTGTCGAGCAGCACCTTGGCGCCCGCTTCCTCGGCGATCTTGACGAGCTCGGCATAGTAGCCGGCATCGACGCCACGCGGCAGCGAGCCCGAAAGCGTCACAACGTCTGCCTTCGCTGCAAGCTCGGCGAACTTGGCCGTAAAGGCCTCGAGCTCGGCCGGGGCAATCTGCGGGCCGCTCTCCAGCAGCTCGGTCTGATTGCCCTCGTGCAGAATATTCAGGCAAATGCGCGTCTCACCGGCGATGGGCACAAAGTCGTTCTTGACGCCGTCGGCATCCATAAGCTCGGCCATATAGGCACCCATGTGGCCGCCGAGCAGACCGGTCGCGAGCACGTCGTCGCCCAGCTGCAGCAGCACGCGGCTCACGTTGAGGCCCTTACCGCCAGCGGTCTTTTCGGGCGTCACACGGTTAACATCGTCGATGATCAGCTTATCGAGCTGATAGCGCGTATCAATCGACGGGTTCATGGTAACGGTCAGAATCATGTTGGACTCCTGTTTAGAAAACCGGCCCGCGCCCCTCACAGAAACGCGAGCCGTCAATTAAAAAGCTGCAGAATGCCGGGTACCGCCAAAAACGAAGCACCCAAGCTCAGCAAGCAAAAGTTTTATCGGAGCAGCTCGCCCGCCAGATGGCTTCGCAGCGTCGACTGGTCCGGCGTTCGGTAGAACGCCGGAACCTCCTTAGTCGTGGTATTCGCCGCGGTCCCACTTCTCCAGGAACTCGTCAAAGAAGTGTGGGTCAGCCTGAGCCTCGGCGTCGGCCTTGTTGCAGGCATCAATCTTGGCAATCAGGGCATCGTGCTCGGGGGTCTTCTCGTAGGGCTCCTCCAGGAAGGCAAGCATGATGTCAGCCATCAGGAACTCGCCGGTGATCTTGCCGCCAAAGCCCACGATGTTGGCGTTGAGCTCGCGACGGGCATACAGGGCAGAGGTCATGTCGCGAACCAGGGCGCAGCGGGCGCCGGGAACCTTGTTGACGGCGTTGGTGATGCCGATGCCGGTGCCGCACAGGGCCACGCCAAAGTCGGCCTTGCCGCTGGCAACAGCCTCGCCCACGGCCTTACCGTAGATGGGATAGTGCGTACGGGTGTGGCTGTAGGTGCCGCAGTCGAGCACCTTGTAGCCAGCCTGCTCCAGGCGGTCGGCCAGATAGATCTTCTCGTCCGTAACGATATGGTCGCAACCGATTGCGATGGTCTTCTTCATCAGAACGTCCTTTCGTCTGAATTCACAAGTTGAGGTAGAAGTTCGAGTTCTCGGTGGCTCTCGTTAGGCCATCTTGTTGAGCATGTCGACACGGATCTGGTGACGGCCGCCAGCGTACTGGGCACGCAGGAACTCGCGGGCGATCTTCTTGGCGACCTCGGTGCCCACAACGCCCGGGCCCATGGTGACCATGCGCGAACCGTTGTGCTCGCGGGTCATGTAGGCGGAACGCTCGTCGGAAATGTTGGCGACGACCATACCCTTAATCTTGACGGCGGCCATATAGGAGCCGACGCCGTACTTATCGAATGCGAAGCCCTGGGAATCCTTGTGCTCCAGCAGGTCCTTGGCAACGGCGGTCGCGGAATCGACAAAGTCCGCGGCAGGGGTCTCGGAATAGTCGACGACCTCGTGACCGTCGGCGATGAGCATCTCCTTGATGGACTCCTTCATCGACATACCGTCGGCATCGGAAGCGATTACAACCCTCATGACATCCTCCTTGAGAGATACGCAGGTGCGTAGTTTCTGTTTGGAAGTGTTGAATCGCGTTCAGGTCCGGGCATCTGAATGTGCGGTTCTTCACTGTTCATGTTTATTTGAACACATTCGAACACCGACTGCAACCATTATTTGTTTATCTTTGTTCTTTTTTGAACAAATACCGTTTACGGATGATTGCTGACCGCTTGCGCCTGACGCGAACGTAGCGACCACGCGTTCAAAAACAAAAGGGCGGCCGAAAACGTGTCTCGGCCGCCCTTCGGCGGTATGCCCCGGTGTATACAGCTGTTTTAGTTACTCGGCCTGCCCACCTTTTTGGTGTGCTTGGACGGAGTACTCAGAAAGCGGCCCGTCAAATAGCTCGCTGGACCGGAAATATCGATCCCCAGTAGCACGTGCCCCAGCCACAGAAACGCCGCGAGCACCAGCAATGGGATAACACACGAGGTCACGATCATCACGATGACGCCTTCGATCAGATCGGTCACCTGTTGCACAATCTCATCGGTCATCTGCTTGGCGCCGCTGGTCACCGACGTGACAAGACCCGAGGCGCCTTCGGCAAGCTGCTCAAGCACATTCTTGGACTCTGTGGACTCGGTCTTTTTCTTGCTTGCTTTGGAGCTGTCGCTATCTGCCGCATCCGCAGCCTTTTGCTGAGCTTGCTCAATACTTACGCGATACGTTTCATCGACCTTCTGCGACACCCATACGCTTGCAGGCACCAACACCATGCCAATTATGGCGACCACCAGCACACGCGTTGCCACGCGGCGAATGACTGTGCTCGCGCTCCAGCGTCCGTGAATGCCAAGTGAGATCGCAAAGAGCACCAGCGCAAACGGGATCAGGATGCCCAGGCCAACCGACCACAAAATCGTAAGCAAATATTTCTCTAGGTATAGCACGGCAAGCACGATACCAAGGTTGCCTGAAAGCTGCGCGAGCTGCTCGGCAACCGGCGTTCCCGTATCACTCGGCAGCGCGGTAATGCCCGCAGACAGCGCCACGCACGAGGTCGTGAGCGCCAGTACGTTACCTTTCTTTTGATCGATGACCTCGATGGTGGAGTCCCATGTCTTGGTATCGGCGAAATGCGGACGAGCTACAAAGCCCGACAGCAGCGCCAGCACCACGAGTGCAACGATAAAGCCAATCTGCAGCTTTTTGTTTGCGCACACGACATCGGACAGGCTGGGCTGCAGCTCGGTTACCGTCGTGTGCTCGGTTATCTGGACAGGACGCCCATAAGCCATCTCGTGCGCGTCTCTTTTTTGTATTGACCCGTTATCCGGCATTTGGATACCTCCTCAGTCCGGTCTGTATTGCGGATGGAAGTATACCCACCCAGTAAAAAACCGAACGGGAGGACAACGGAGCGCACCAAGACTGTCCCCAATGACTATCTCGGGATGAGTTGCGGTGGAATAGGGATTGTTTTGTGCCCGCCGGCCCCTATTCAGTCCCTATTCCACCGCAACTTGGAGGAGGACAGAAAAGCCCTGCCGCGGGTAGCGGCAGAGCTTTTGGAAGGGGACTTGGTTGTGAGAGCTCGTTAGGCGAGCTTAGCCTCGAGTGCGGCGATGCGCTTGTAGGCATCGATGGTAAAGCGGGTCTGCTTCTCCAGGATCATGGTGGTCATGAGAGTATCCTGAGCGTGAGCCATGATGAAGGTCATCTCCATCTCGCCGCCGCCAGCCTCCTGCGAAAGCAGCTTGGTCTGCGTGTCGTGGGCGCCGATAAGCGCATCGCTGGCATCCTTGTGCAGCTGTTCGGCCTTCTCAAAATCACCCTCGCGAGCAGCATCGAGTGCCGCAAGCAGATCGGTCTGGGCGTCACCTGCGTATGCGACAATCTCGAATCCAACCATCGAGATTTCTTCTTTGGTTGCCATGTTGCGTTCCTTTCACATATGAACCAATGGAGAGCATCGCGTCCGGGCATACGCGCTGCGTTCTGTATGGGAGAAACATTAACATTCAAACAAAAAAGAACAGCGCAAAACGTAATTTCAAGCTATGAACGGTCAATTTTTGCCCGTGAACGGTTTTTAAACCAATCTGAACAATATCGAACACAATTAGCGGAAACCCAAACAGACCCGCGCCCTAGCGCCAATCGCGCACCGTATCGCCCTCGACGAGCACGCCCGGAAACAGCATGTGCTCCACACCGGGCGCAACGCCCTCGGCGCCGGCAATCTTGTCAACCGCCCACATGCCGACGCGCTTGTTGTCAAAGCGCACCGTGGTCAGGCGACAATCGGGCACGATATCGCCCAGGCTGTCATCAACACCCACCACGCTCACGTCCTGGGGCACACGCTTTCCGCGCGACTCGAGCCCACGGATGCAGCCATATGCCATGGCATCGTTGGAGGCATAGATGGCCGTACAGGTCGGATCTTCCGCCAGAGCCTGGCCTGCGGCATATCCGCTCTGTGCCGTCCAGTCGCCGCGCACGAGCTGCGGGGGCTCAATGCCATGCGCACGCAATGTCTCACGCCAGCCTTCCTCGCGCCGCATGCCCGAAAGCGAGCGCTCGGGGCATGAGATAAAGTGCACGGTTTTGTGCCCCCTCCCCAGCAAATACTCGACCACCTGGCGCGAGCAATCGAACTGGTCGTTATCGACCGTTGAACAGAGCGGGTGCTCCAACATCGTAACGAGCACCGTCTGCATGCCGGGCAGCGGCTCGAAGGTTCCAAAGTCCGCCGGCATGCGGTTCATAATCACAACCATGCCATCCACCGGCAGTGCGCTCATGCGCGACGATGCGCTCTCGAGGGTATACGGATGCCCGTCTACTTTAGTGAGGGTGATGGCATAGCCATGTTTGTCGGCCGCTGCGGCAAAGCCCTCCATACGGTCGAGATTGCCGGTGCCGGTAATGTTGAACATGGCGACGCCGACGGTCTTAAACTTACCGCGGCGCAGCGATCGACCGGCAAAATTGGGGCGATACCCCAGCTCGCGCATGGCGGCACGCACGCGTTCCTTGGTCTCGGGGCGCACGCTGGGCGAATCGTGCACCGTACGCGAGACTGTCTGCTCCGAGACGCCCGCGAGGCGCGCTACGTCTTTGACGGATACCGATTTTTTAACAGCGGCCATAGGTCGATCTTTCTATGTCAACGATGCCATTGGTGGCACCCTGCGCAGTCATTTTTAACGCCTTCAAGTATATCCAACGCCTCCCCCACCATACGCTCACCACCCAAAACCTACCGTTCACCGACATTTTTGCTTCCCCGAACGGCTTTTGGCGCCCAAATGTTAACGTTGCCATTGTGCAAACACAGAGCCACCGGGCGGCTCAAATGTTTACGCGTAAGGAATCGATGGTTCGCAGGCACAGGAACCACCGGTTCGCG
>CABQNA010000105.1 GCA_902465425.1 uncultured Collinsella sp. | reverse complement strand
TATCGCCGAGGTCTTGCTTGACATCCTCGATACGCCGGTGTCCCCCGAGCTTCTGCCGCCCACGGGCGACGGCGAGATTGCACAGAAGACTGAGGATTTGGTGGGCCCGTACGAGTTGCACGACTACTTCCTCTACTACCTGCTGCGTTTTGGCTTTGAGCCGGGCAAGATCTACCGCATGGCGCTCAAGAGTTTCGAGGGCGTCTACGACGAGGCTACCATCCACATGTGGCTGCGTACGTTCTATCGTCGCTTCTTCGCCCAGCAGTTTAAGCGCAGCTGCCTGCCCGATGGTCCCAAGGTGGGCTCGGTGACGCTCAGCCCGCGCGGCGATTGGCGTATGCCGAGTGACGCCAGCTCGCGACTGTGGCTTGCGCAGGTCGACGCGCTCAACGCAATTGACTAAGGTTGGCTAAATTGAACCAATACGGGGGTTGCAAGCGTTACACTTTTGCAATCTGATGGCCCGTATCGTGCGGCGCTCTTGTCGGAGCGCCGCGTTTTTTATATCGAAAGGTGGCACCATGCAGGCATCGCAGCGTCTCGACCGCTTTGGCGCGGAGGTCTTCGCCTCGCTCAACAACAAACTGCTCGCGCTGAAGGCTCAGGGCAAGACCATTTACAACATGAGCGTGGGCACGCCCGACTTTAAGCCGTACGACCACGTGGTCGAGGCGCTCACGCAAGCAGCCCAAGATCCCGAGATGTGGAAGTATGCCCTGCGCGACTTGCCCGAACTCAAGCAAGCCGTGTGCGATTACTATGAGCGTCGCTTTGGCGTTTCGGGCATTACGCCGTCCATGGTGCAGTCGTGCAACGGCACGCAGGAGGGTGTGGGTCATTTGGGCCTGGCTCTGCTCGATCCGGGCGATACCATTCTGGTTCCCGATCCGTGCTACCCGGTCTTTGAGGCGGGTGCCAAGATTGCCGATGCCAAGCTCGAGTACTATCCGCTGGTTGCCGAGCATAATTATCTGCCCTACGTGGCAGGCATTGATCCCGAGGTTGCCGATCGTGCCAAGTATATGATCGTGTCGCTGCCCGCGAACCCGGTCGGCTCGGTGGGCACGCCCGAGGTCTACGAGGAGATCATCGCTTTTGCCCGCGAGCACGACCTGCTCATCGTCCATGACAACGCATACTCCGACATCGTGTTCGACGGCGAGCCGGGCGGCAGCTTCTTGCAGTATCCCGGCGCGCTCGAGGTGGGCGTTGAGTTCTTCTCGCTCTCCAAGTCGTTTAACGTCACCGGTGCGCGTATCGGCTTTTTGGTCGGCCGCGAGGACGTGGTCTCTGCCTTTGCCAAGCTGCGCGGCCAGATCGACTTTGGTATGTTCTTCCCGATCCAGAAGGCTGCTATCGCCTGCCTGAACGGTCCGCGCGATGAGGTCGAGGCGCAGCGTCTGAAGTACCAGGAGCGCCGCGATGCCCTGTGCGACGGTCTCGAGGGCCTGGGCTGGGAACGCCCCAACGCGCATGGATCTATGTTTGTGTGGGCCAAGCTTCCCGGTGGTCGCACCGATTCCATGGCGTTTTGCGAGGAGCTCATGGAGAAGGCCGGCGTTGTGGTGACGCCGGGCGCGAGCTTTGGCCCTTCGGGCGAGGGGCACGTGCGTATGGCACTGGTCCTGCCGCCCGATCAGATCGCTTTGGCTGTCGAGGCCATTCGCGAGGCTGGCCTGTATTAGAAACCTATTTCGACCCGTCAATAGCTCGAAACCGATTTCGTGCAGTTATTTTACGAATTCTGCAAACAATTTCGGTAAACGGTCGATTTTTGGCTGCGAATAGGAGCATAATCAAAGTCCCGATTGGATGTATTGGGATTACGGCAAGCCGCTCGGGTCGTTCCCGGGCGGCTTGTTTGTGGAGAGAGATGGGAGTTTCTAATGGTTAACGAGAAGAAGGTCGCTATTGTCGGCTGCGGTTTCGTCGGTTCGTCTTCGGCGTTCGCGCTGATGCAGAGTGGTCTGTTCTCCGAGATGGTCCTCATCGACGTGGACAAGAATCGTGCCGAGGGTGAGGCCCTGGATATCGCGCACGGCATGACATTTGCCGAGCCGATGAAGATCTACGCCGGCGATTATTCCGATGTCGCCGACGCCGCCATGATCGTCGTCACCGCTGGCGCTGCCCAAAAGCCCGGTGAGACTCGCCTGGACCTGGTCAACAAGAACGTTAACATCTTTAAGTCCATTATCCCCGAGATTAAGAAGTCCGGCTTCGAAGGCATTCTGCTCATCGTCTCCAACCCGGTTGATGTTCTGACCTATGCCGCCATCAAGATGTCCGGCCTGCCCGAGGGCCATGTCATCGGCTCCGGCACCGTGCTCGACACTGGCCGTCTGCAGCAGATGCTTGGTGCCCACGTCGAGGTTGACCCGCGCGATGTCCAGGCCTATGTCATGGGCGAGCACGGTGACTCCGAGTTTGTCGCTTGGTCCAGCGCTCAGGTTGCCGGCGTTCCGCTGAACACCTTCTGTGAGCTTCACGGCCACCTGGAGCATGAGGCTGCCGAGAAGCGCATCGCTGAGGACGTCAAGAACTCCGCCTACACCATCATCGAGAAGAAGCACGCCACCTACTATGGCGTCGCCATGGCCGTCAAGCGCATCTGCACCGCCGTTATGCGCGATGAGCAGACCGTTCTGCCTGTCTCCTCGCTCATGGTGGGCGAGTATGGCCTGTCCGATCTTGCCATCTCCATGCCGACTGTCGTTGGCCGCGACGGCGTTGTCTGCCGCGTCCCCGTGCCGCTGAACGATGACGAGCAGCATGAGCTCACCGTCTCCGCCAAGGCCCTCAAGGACATCATCGACAGCGTCGATTTCTCCTGCTAAATCAAGCTCGCTAGAGCGAAAAGCTACAATGAAGGCGTCCGGGTCCACACGGCCCGGGCGCCTTTTGGTGCAAAGCAACCTGACCCCAATGCACCATCCCAATACACCATAGTTGATGGGAGGGCCATGTCGGATTCGCCTAATTTTTTGACCTATGCCCAGACGGCGTTTGATCCGTTTGAGGAGCGGCCGTTCTGCGCGGTGGACAGCCTGGTCTTTGCGTGGTTGTCCTATTTGCGTTTGCCGGGTGATATGGCGGAGCTGACGAACTGGCAGGGCCTAGACGTACGCGAGCTGCTGCGTGCCGAGTGCTACCGGGACATGATTGACGACTTGTGGGACCCAGAGGGGAGCAGGGCCTTGCTGGAGGCCGTGGCAGCAAGTCCTCGCTACCGTGGCGTGCACGTTTGCGGCTATCGTGTCGTGAGCGATGTGGTGGCGACAGAGCAGTTTGCAGCCATGGCGTTCCGGTTTCCGGCAGGGTTTAGTTATCTTTCCTTCCGGGGGACCGATAGTACGATTGTGGGCTGGAAAGAAGACTTTAACATGGCGTTCCGGTGTCCTGTGCCGGCCCAGGAATCCGCGGCACGTTATGTGGACGAGGCGGCGGATGCGATTGACGGGCCGCTTTTGTGCGGAGGTCATTCCAAGGGCGGAAACCTTGCGGTGTACGGTGCGGCGATGTGCTCCGATGTCGCCCGTGAGCGAATCGAACGGGCGTATTCCCATGATGGTCCGGGCTTCGTCGAGGAGTTTCTGAACGGCAACGCCTTTGCCGATCTTTCCGGTCGAATCGACAAGACGCTACCTCGGTCGTCGATCTTTGGCATGATGTTCGAGACACAGGAGGACTATGCCATCGTTGAGAGCACCGAGTTCAGCCTGCTGCAGCACAATCCCTTTAGCTGGGTGGTTGATGGTCACGACTTCGTGTACTGTGAGCGCCTGTCTGCCGGTGCTCGATACGTTGATGGTTCCATTCGCGAGATGTTGCTTGCAGTGTCGCCTAGCGAACGCGAGCGTTTTGTAGATGCGTTGTTCTCCGTGTTTGAGGCTACGGGTGCTGAGCGGTTTGCGGATATCGCTGGGAATCTGCGCGAGAGCCTGCCCGTGATGCTCCAGGCTGCGCAAGGCTTTGACGAGGATACACGACGCTTTGTCTCGCAGACCATCGTAGCAATCCTTAAATGCGCACTGCTGCCCAAACGACCTCAGATCGACATGCCCGCTGCCGGCAAGAGTTTGGCAGAACAGCTCGAGGCTTGGCAGTCCGAGCTCCTGCGCTAACCATTGGTGCAAGCAACCTGTCCCCGATGCACCAATCTTCGAAGCGCCTGGGGCGGGCTCGACCGCTATACTGATTCGTGCCGAAATCGATCTAGAACGGAATGCCGTATATGAAAATCAATCACGCGATTCTGCATATCCTGGACTTTGACTCTGCCGTCAACGTCATGAGCCAGCGCGAGTTGGATATCGAAAGCCGTACTGTCCGCAACTTCGTGACCACACATCTGCGTCGCGCGCGCACTTCGGCCGATAACAAGCGTGCCACGTTTGCCGAGAACTCCGCATTCGGCGGCGAGCTCAAGAGCTATTTCTTTGGTGAGCGTGAGTTCGTGGACCTGTCGCAGCAGATTGCGGAGTTCATCTCTTCCGAACTCACCAAGGCCGAGAAAGCTGAGTCCACCGACGTGCTCGTGGCTGATTTTGACGACGATGAGGATGCCCGCTGGTTTGCCGTGATGCTGCTGGGCTCCAAGCAGGCCTTTATGCACGAAGTGGGCCGCGAGGAAGGGGAGGTGCGCAACGACATCGCGCGCCACTACGCCATTCTGCCGAACCCCTCGCAAAAGGTGCCGAGCTATGCCATCGTGCGCGCGAGCACCATGGAGATCGGCTATGTGGACAAGAAACGCAAGATCGCCGGCGAGGACCGTATGCTTATCCCCGATGGCCTGCTGCAGTGCGACACGGGCGTATCGGGCAAGGAGGTCATCGACACCGTGACGCGTGTGGTCGAGGAAGTCGCCGGGGAGCACGGTGCCAACACGGCCGTGGCGCTCGCAAAGGTTAAGGCCGCTGTGGCCGAGAAGGTCGAGGATGACGAGGAGCTGCCGCCTTGGGATATCGTCGACGAGGTCTTTGAGGACGAGCCGGTCATCAAGGAGAGCGTGCGCGCGGCACTGACCGAGGAGAAGGTGCCTGAGCGTGTGCCCGTGGAGCGCAAGCAGGTCGAACGCGCGGCGGTGCGCAATCACAAGATTCGTACCGACACGGGTATCGAGATCAGCTTCCCGGCCGAGATGGGTTCCAACTCCGAGTACATCGAGTTCGTCAATGAGCCTAACGGCCTCATCTCCATCGAGCTCAAAAATATCGGTAGCATCGAGAATCGATAAGTTGCGTTGCGCCTACAGCGAGAAAGCAAAGGCCGAAGCCCTTCGGGACTTCGGCCTTTTTTGTTTTCGGCTTGGTTGCTGACATTGCGCCGCAGGTTGGGCATACGTCAGCGAAAACGCGGTTTGTCAAAACCGCGTAACTATTAAAGTTGACGTAAGCCCTCTTCCAGGCCGGTCTTGCTGTCGGTCTTCTCGTCGCGCATCTTGATGACGCGGGCGGGGACACCGGCCACGACGGCACCGGCGGGGACGTCCTCGACGCACACGGCGCCGGCGGCAACAACAGCGCCCTTGCCCACGCGTACGCCCTCCAGGACCACGGCGTTGGCGCCGATCATGACGTCGTCTTCGATGATGACGGGCGTGGCGCTTGCGGGCTCAACGACGCCTGCCAACACGGTTCCAGCGCCGATGTGGCAGTTCTTGCCCACGGTCGCGCGTCCGCCGAGCACCGCGCCCATGTCGATCATGCTGCCCTCGCCCACGACTGCGCCGATGTTCAG
>CABQNA010000104.1 GCA_902465425.1 uncultured Collinsella sp. | reverse complement strand
CTGCCGCTCAAACCGTCGCTCGCGTACATGAAGTACGCGTCGCTCCTCTTTCGCGGCACCTCGCCACGACAGCCGCCCGCTCGCTGACGTATGCTCGACCAGGAGCGCCCATTTGCTCGCTAGGGTTCTACCCGTGGTACTCGCCGTTGTACTGGATGAGCGTGAGGTCCTCAACGCCGTCGAGCGCACGGATAGCGTCGGCATAGGGCATATCCACACCGTCCGAGAACACCTCGGCGGCCATTTCGACCTTGTCGCCGCGCATGGTCTTGGACTTGACGGTGAACTTGGTGCGCCCAAATGCACGCACGATATCGTCGCCGGTGGTCTGGCCCGTGTAGTGGATGACCATCATGTACACGCGCGACTTGTCCTGGTGACTCGCAAAGCCGGCGATCATCACCACGATCACCACCGCCGTGAGCCCCACGAGCGCGTACATGCCGGCGCCGGCCGTAATGCCCGTGGTAATGGCCCAAAACAGATACAGCAGGTCGAGCGGGTCCTTGACCGCCGTACGGTAGCGGACGATGGACAGAGCACCGACCATACCGAGCGAGATGACCACGTTTGTCGAGATCGCGAGCGTGACCATGCAGGTGAGCACACACATGCCCACGAGCGTCACGGCAAAGCTACGCGAATACACCACACCAGTAAAAAAGCGCTTGTACACGTAATAGATCAGGATGCCCATGGCGAGCGCCACGAGCAGCGAAAGGCCAATCTTGGCAGGGTCAACCTGGCCAAACGCCTCCAAAACGGAGTTCTTAAAAAAGTCCCTGGTGCTCATGGTCTAAATATCCCCTCGGTTCTCAAAATCCGATTCCCAGTAATTAAATCCGCGCAGATAGGCGGTCTTGTCATAACACAGGCAGTACTTAGAGACCGCCGTGAGTTCGGCCGCGCCCGGCGGCACCATATCGCGCACCAGCTGCGGACAAAACTCCGTAAACTTGACCTCCATCACCAGCTTACCGGGCTCCAGGACCGGCAACGCGGGCAGCGTCGCGTCAAAGATATCGAAGCTTCCCACCGCGGCACGCACGTTCATGTCAAACGTAATGCGCACGGTGCCCTCGTCCATCACCCACGGCTCGCGCTCATAGTCCACGATGGTCCGCGGGCGCATCATGTTACAGATACACTCGATGTAGAACTCGCGGCAGAGTTGGTGCGGGCTCCTCAGCAGAAAGTCGTAGTCTCCGGCCAGGATCTGCTCAAACTCGTCGCGCGTAAGCGGCGCGTCCTCCTTGTAGATCCAGCTGCCGTACTTCTTTTTTCGCTCGAGCTTAATCACCTTGTCGCTGCCGTTATAGATGCGCACGCGATACTTTTTTCGCATGAGAATGCCGGCGTCTTTTTCCTCGTAGGCCGAGCTGCAGTAGTCGTCAAAGTACAGGCTGCGAATTGTGTAACCGCCCGCCCGCGCATGCTTGTCCAGCTTAAACACCGGCGCCATGCGACAGGCAAGCGCGGCGTGCTCGCCCTCGTTAATGAGATATTTGAGCTCGTGGCGGTAACGCTCCTGCGTGGTACGGACAGGCGGGGCCGCCAAGCGCTCAAGCAGCGCGCTAGCCCTCCTCATACGTGTCCTCCACGACCCTACCGCCGTCTTGCACGTAAAAACACTTCATGCCGTAGTGCTTGCCGTCGTCGGTCACATAGTAGTCAAACGCATCTTGCGTATAGCCATCGGAGTTGGTGGCACGCACGCGCACAAAATACTGACCGGCATCGGGCGCATCGCAGGTCACCTCGGGAAGCAGCACGTCCTCGGCCTTAAAGACCACGTCGCTTATGGCATAGTCGCGCGCAAGCTCTACGGTGTAGCGAATGTCGCGCGCCTTAAAGTCGTAGGACGCGTCCCAGTTCATGCGCAGTTTAACGTTATCGATCTGCGGCACGCCGATGTAGAACGGCATGGGCTTTTTAAAACTCTCGCGAAAGCTCTTGTAGTTCTCCTCGATCTCGGAGGGAATCGCCGCGGCGATCTGCTCGTATTGGTCCTTGGTGACAGGCAGATTGTCGATATCGGGCGAAGCAAAGACCAGGGATTCAGTCACCTCGCGGTAGCGCTTGATCATCTTGGTCAGGCGAGTCTCGGTCAAATACGAGCGCAAGTCCTTGACGGCACGGTCGAGTTCGCTGCGGAACGACTTGCTGCGCAACGCGCGGTTAAACAGCACGTTACCCCAGTAGTTGCTTGCGCCGCGCTCCCAGCTCGCGTAGTCCGAAAACCCGGTAAGAGAAAGCTCCAGCTTACGCAGCATACCGTCGTTATCCCAATCCAGGATATACCAGACCTTGGAGTTAAGCGGGCTGTACAGATAGCAGTTACGGTTCTGCGTATCGCAGTTGCCCGTCAGGATCTGAAACGCCAACCAATAGACCAGGTTCTCGGTATCAAAGTAGGTGTCGAGCACGTCATCGATCTTTTGCGATTCGTCGTTGAGCGCATCGAGCATCTCGATGAGCTTGGCGTGGTCCGTATCGCCCTTAATCTCGAGCATGCCTTCAAAGCTTGCCTGGTTGTAGTCGGGATCATCGGCAAGCTTAATGGTGTACTCGTAGCGATGGAAATCAAAGCTGTTCACCTTGTACAGGTGCCCGCTCTTATCTAGGCCATGTGCCTTAAGCGCCGTCTTGTTGAGCTGCTCCACCTGCGTAAACAGGCCGTAGTCCTCAAAGGTATCGTTGGACTTTTCGGTCTGGTCGCACACCCACAGATGCACAAACTGCGTGCGCAGGCCCATCATCTGGGGAATCCCGCGGATAAGGTCATAGGCCATCTTGTTGCGAAAACGCATACCCTCGCCCATGTGCTTGTTGAGCGCAATCGCACGCTGCTGGCGCCAGGTACCTTTTCCTTTTTTGAGCTCCACCTTGTAGTTCTTCTGCGTATAACCGCTCGACGTCTGGCCACGCACCTGCACGGTGGCATTGGGCGCTTCCTCGCCATAGCCAACCTCGCCGGCAACTGGGCCCTCTTCGTCGCCCGGCTGCAGCAGGCCCATAACCTGATAGCGCGTCACACCCATGTCGGCATAGTCATACACCGAGTACGTGTTGATCTCTGCCCAGCTGTGGTCGGTGTTCTCGGAGCTGTTGCCGCGCGAGACCGTCAGGTACATGGTCACAATGCCCGAGTCGTCGTTGACCTCGTACAGCTCATCTTTATCGCGCAGGTGCTTGGTGCCGTCCGAGGACTCGGCCTTTTTAATCTTGTCCTGCTTTTTGACCTTTTTAGTCGAGGATTCGTCCTGAGACGAGCAGCCCGAAAGCAACAGCGCGCCGGCAGCCGCCTCGATCAGGCAGCGGCGAGACATCAACTTATCGATCATCAGAACCTCCCCAATGTTTTTGGAACAGGCGAACCACCATACGTTCAAACGCACTGCGCGGATCACCGCCCACGCGCTTGTCCTCGTAGCGTTGCTCAACACGGTCGAGCACCCGGCCAAGTTCGGTAAACCAGCCCGTCTTGTCAGTAGCCACAATGGGCTGCTGGCTCAGGATACGATACGGCAAGTTGGCGGTATAGGTATCGAGCCGCAGCAGCGCCGCGATAAAAAACACCGCTGCACCCAACAAAAAGCCAAAGCCGTAAAACTGCTGCGGCAAAAGCAACGACACGGCGGTCGCCAGCCCGGCCACACCGGCAAACAGCCCCGAGGCCAGCACGGCCCCCTTGTAGTCGGTAAAGTACAGCAAGATCAGCAGGATCGTATTGCCCACGGCATACAGGCCATAGCCCACGCACAGCGTGCGAAAATACCCGTGCATCAGGTTGTTAAAGCCCAACGGTAAGGCCGACAGCACCGTGGTCTCGAGCGAAATGACCGCAGCGGTCACAAACAGCTGCTTGAGCGCACAAAAGCGCAGTTCGCTGTTGAGCGTGGAGAGCATCTCCTCCTCGGCCACCACAATGTCGCCTACCACGCCGCCGTCATTGAACAGGCTGTAATAGTCGCGGTAGCGCGGATAGAAGTTGACCTCGACCGAGACCACAAAGTTGACGGTCGTAACCAGGATGGTCAAAAACGCGATGAGCGCCGGCACATCGTGGTAGGGCGCACCATAAAACAGTCCTTTAACCTGCACGCCAATGGGACCGGCCCAAATAATCACCAGGTGCGCAAAGAGCCCCAGGTTGGTTAACAGGCCCGTGAGCGCCAGCGGCATAAACTGATCGAGCCACTGCAAAAAGAGCCAGGGGCTGCGGTCGCTCTGAGGAAAATACCGATGCAGCAGCACCACGTCCCAGGCGAGCATGACGCCGTAGCCCAGAGCAATTGACGCCAACAGGCCCTCGACCGGCGGCAGTCCCAGCGCCAGCACGGCCAGGGCGCACAGGCACGCCACGCCAATGGCAGCCGCAAAGCTGCACAGGATACCGCGGTAATCCTTGATAGCCGTGAGATAGCTCATGCCGTTCCAGTTGACGATCATAATGTTGAACAGCCACAGGCACAGCAGCCCCTGCAGCAGCGTGGCGCCCGAGAACAACAAAAAGACGCCGTAGAGCACCGTGCCCGCAACGAGCATGATGGCGTTGGAGCCCCAAAACGAAGGCAGGATCTCATCCTCGCGCTCGGTAAACAACATGTCGGCCAAAAAGCGCGTGACCGGCATGGAAAAAAAGCTTGTGAGCGTAAGCGACGCCAGCAGCGTGTAGGTCACCATGCACACCAGCAGGTCCTGGTTGGCGCGCCCCACGCCCCACAGACCGCACAGCACCAAGATACCCACCTGGAGCAGCACGCCCAACAGCATAGGGCCCGTGCACACAATGCCGGCGTAGCCGTAAGCGCGCATCGTAGCAAACAGGCCCTTGCGCCTAAACAGGCGCTTGAGCTCAAAACCAATTCCGGCCACCGGCTACTCCCCCTCTCTGGGCAGGTCAAACGCTTGCGCCGTCTCGTCGTACAGGGCGCGATAGTTGGCGAGCATCTGCTCGTGCAAAAAGTACGTGGCAACGCGACGCTGGCCACGCTCCCCCATCTCGATACGGCGGGCGCGGCTCGCGCACATGCGCTCCATGGCATCGGCCAAGCCCTTACGATACATAGGCGGCGTCACAAAACCTGCCACGCCAAAGTCGTCGCCCGGGGCGCCCTCGAGCAGCTCGCGGCAGCAGCCCACCTCGGTCGTCACGCAGGGACGGCGCGCGGCAAGCGACTCCAGCACACTGAGCGGCTGGCCCTCGGAGATGCTCGTCAAAATGGTAAAGTCGAGCTTTTCCATGTACTCGACCACGTTGACGCGGCCGGTAAAGATCAGGTCGCGCACGCCCAGGGTGTCGACGAGCGCATGGCACTCGGCACCATACTCCTCGTCGTCCACGCCGCCCATGATGTGCAAGCGCACCTTGGGCAGGCGCTCGTGCAGCTCAAAGAAGGCATAGATCATGGTCTTGACGTCCTTGATGGGCGCCAGGCGCACCACCGCGCCAATGTCCACCCAGCCGTCATCGGGCTTTAAGGGAATGTCCTTAAAGCGGTCGAACTGGATGCCGTTGGGGATGACCAGGCATTTGTCCGCATCGCAGCCCATATCCATCTGCGTCTTACGGGCGTTATGGAACAAACTGGTCACGCGGAAGGCACGGCGGTAGATCTCCTCCGAAAGCAGGTAGAAAAAGCGAATCCAGCGGTCCTTAAACGACGGCACCACCCAGTCGGCACGAATGATCTCTTCCTCGCGCTCGCGGGTATAGATGCCGTGCTCGGTCAGCAGCACCGGCGCATGGGAAACGCTCGAGCCCAGGCAGGCGAGCAGGCCGCCGTAGCCGG
>CABQNA010000103.1 GCA_902465425.1 uncultured Collinsella sp. | reverse complement strand
GCTTAGCTGTGAGCCATCGATGATGGCGGTGACATCCGCCAAAGAACGATGGTGATGGTGATGGGCATGATGATGGCCCTCGTGGCCATGCTCATGGCAGTGCTCGTGTTCGTGCTCACCATGGTCATGATGGTGGTGCTCATGCTCGTGCGTGTGCTCGGCAGCTGCTTCGTTGCCGAAGAGCCAGGCCATGTCGTGGTCGTGGTTCTCGAGCTCCTCTGCCAGCTGAACGTCAAAGTCGCAGGCGTCGATGCCATGCTTGTTTACGCGTGTAACGGCAATCTCAAAGCCGTCGACCGGCAGCGTGGCGAGCTGTTCGCGCAGGTGCTCCTCGCTGGCGCCCAGGTCGAGCAGGGCCGCGACGGTCATATCGCCGCTGATGCCCGAGGTACCGTCGATGATAAGCGTGTGCTGATGGTTGGACATGGAATGCTCCTTAACGGGCGCAGGGCGTGCCAGCGCTCAGATGATTGATAAGACTTGCCTGGTAGGCGGCACCAAAGCCGTTGTCGATATTGACGACCGAAACGCCGCTGGCGCAGGAGTTGAGCATGGCGAGCAGTGCGGCCATGCCACCAAAGCTCGCGCCGTAGCCCACGCTGGTAGGAACGGCGATGACCGGACAGCTCACCAGGCCGCCGACAACGCTCGCCAGTGCGCCCTCCATGCCGGCGATGGCGATGACCACCTGCGCCTGGGCAAGTTCCTCGGCATGCGCGAGCAGACGGTGCAGGCCGGCGACACCCACGTCGTAGAGGCGGTCGACCTCGTTGCCATAGAACTCGGCCGTCAATGCGGCTTCCTCGGCGACGGGCAGGTCGCTCGTACCGGCGCAGGCGACGACGATGCGTCCGTTGCCGGTAGGGGAGGGCTTGCCGCCCACGAGGGCGAGCTGTGCGTCCGGGACATATCCCAGGTCGATGCCGTTGCCGAGAAGCTCAGCGGTGCGCGCGGCTTTTTCGGCATCCAGACGCGTGACCAGGATGCGCTCCTGGCCGGCATCGCGCAGCGCTTCGATAATGGCGGCAATCTGCTCGGCGCCGGCTCCCTGGCGCACCCCGCGCGAAAGATCGAGCTGCGCAAAGCCCAGATCGGCGGTTGGCGCCGTCTGGATGCGCGTGAGGGCGACTGCCGGAGTGACTGCTCCGCCGGCAACATCGCTCAGCAATTGCTCAAGATCTCGCTTATCCATATATGTTCCCTTCGACGGCGCAAAGTCTAGCACTCAAAGGGTATGTTTCCGAACACTAAGACAAAATTGTTCGGAAACTATAGGACAGACTGATTCAATTGTTAGACGGATCGGCTAGTCGCGCAGGATGATGTCCATGGCGAGCATCAGGTTGCGCTCGTCGATGGTAAACGGGGCGGCTTCGCGTGTCTTGGGCTTGGCGCAAAACGCGATGCCCGTGCCCGCGGCCTGAATCATGGGGATGTCGTTGGCGCCGTCACCGATCGCGACGGTGTGGGCCATATCGACGCCGCACTCAACTGCCCAATCCAGCAGCTGGATGAGCTTGGACTCCTTGGTCACAATGCCTGCCGCCAGCTTGCCGGTGAGCTTGCCGTCCACGACCTCCAGACGATTGGCCAGGCAAAAGTCGATACCCGCGGCAGCCACGATCTTGTCGGCGACCTCGTGAAAGCCGCCGCTTACCACGCCGACCTTCCAGCCCTTGCTGTGCGCCGAGCGCACAAGCTCCAGCGCGCCGGGGGTAAACGTCACGCGCGCAAAGGTGCGCTCGAACACGCTCTCGTCCAAGCCGGCAAGCAGCCCCACGCGCTCTTCGAGCGCCTGATTAAAGTCGAGCTCGCCACGCATGGCGCGTTCGGTAATCTGTGCAACTTGCTCGCCTACGCCGGCCTCCTCGCCCAACAGGTCGATGACCTCCTGGTTGATGAGCGTGGAGTCGATATCCATAACGATGAGGCGTGCAGTCATGGTGGGCCTTTCCGAGTGCAGTTGTATTGGGGCACATTGTCGCACGTGGCGCGCCTTGGCGACGGCCAGGCTGCGTCAATTGTTTCGTCTCCGTCAAGTCTTTGGGCAGGAGCTACTTTTCCGCGGCACATCGACACAGGTGCGATAAGATAGAACGCCATGTCTGGCTGCGCGGTTTACGCAGGCTGGGCAAATCTGTACGACGCCGCCCGGAACGACACGGGGCGGCACAGATCCATAAAGGAGGATCACTGGTATGAGCCAGACCCGTCCCATTGACGAGCATTCCATGCACACCCGTACTTGCGGCGAGCTTCGCTTCGAGAACGTGGGCGAAGAGGTCACCCTCACCGGTTGGGTGAGCCGTCGCCGCGACCACGGCGGCCTTATCTTCTGCGACCTTCGCGACCGCGAGGGCATCACGCAGCTCACCTTCGACCCCGAGCACTCCGATGGCGACGCCTTTAAGATCGCCGAGACCATGCGTCCCGAGTGGCCCATCAAGATCCACGGCGTCGTGCGCGCTCGTGGCGAGGAGACCACCAACACCAAGCTCGCGACCGGCGAGATCGAGGTCCTGACCGACCACGCCGAGGTGCTCAACACGTCCGTCACTCCGCCGTTCCAGATCGAGGACGGCATCGAGACCAGCGAGGACACCCGCCTGCGCTATCGCTATCTGGACCTCCGCCGTCCCGAGATGATGGCCAACCTCAAGCTGCGCTCCGACTTTACCTTTGCCATTCGCGAGGCGCTGCACAACCGTGAGTTCATGGAGGTCGAGACGCCCTCCCTGTTTAAGTCCACGCCCGAGGGCGCCCGCGACTTCATTGTTCCCAGCCGCATCCAGCCGGGCAACTTTTACGCCCTGCCGCAGTCCCCGCAGCTCCTGAAGCAGCTGCTCATGGTCGGTGGCGTCGAGCGCTACTACCAGGTTGCCAAGTGCTTCCGCGACGAGGACCTGCGTGCCGACCGTCAGCCCGAGTTCACCCAGGTCGATATCGAGATGTCCTTCGTGGACCAGAACGACGTTATGAGCGCGCTCGAAGAGGTCCTGGCCGATGCCTTCGGCCGCATGGGTGTCGAGATGCCCACGCCGCTGCGTCGCATGAACTACTGGGAGGCCATGGACACCTATGGCTCCGACAAGCCCGATACCCGCTATGGCATGCACCTGGTCGACCTGACCGACATCTTTGCCAACTCCAAGTTCAAGGTCTTTGCGACTGCCGCAAACGAGGAGGGTTCTGTCGTCAAGGCCATCAACGCCAAGGGCGCCGGTGCCTGGGCACGTGCCAAGATCGATAAGCTCGCCGGCGTGGCCTCCACGTTTGGCGCCAAGGGCCTGGCCTGGATCGCCTTCCGCGAGGACGGCTCCATCAACAGCCCCATCGTCAAGTTCTTCTCGGACGAGGAGATGGCGGCTCTGCGCGAGCGCATGGACGTCGAGCCCGGCGACCTTGTGATGTTCGCCGCCGGCCCGCGCCTGCTCTCTGACGAGATTCTGGGCGGCATGCGTTCCCACATGGCCAATGCACTCGAGATCAAGCGCGAGGGCCACGACTTCCTGTGGGTCGTCAACTTCCCGCTGTTCCACTGGGATGAGGACCGCAAGGCTTATGCTGCCGAGCACCAGCCCTTCACTCTGCCGACCGAGACCGACATCGCCAAGATCGAGGCCGACCCGTTGGCAGCCGGCTCCTGCACCTACGACTTTGTCATGGACGGCTTTGAGGCCGGTGGCGGCGGTATGCGTATCCACAACGCCGAGATGCAGATGTCCATGCTCAAGCTCCTGGGCTTTACCGAGGAGCGTGCCGAGTCTCAGTTCGGCTTCCTCATGGAGGCCCTCAAGTTTGGTGCGCCCCCGATGGGCGGTTTCGCTCTGGGCCTGGACCGCGTGTGCATGCTGCTTACCGGTTCCGACTCCATCCGCGACGTCATGGCGTTCCCCAAGACGGCCAGCGGCTCCGACCTCATGTCGGGCGCCCCGAGTGCCGTTTCCGGCGCCCAGCTCAAGGACGTCAGCCTTCGCCTGATGTAGGCGAGCGGCTACATATTGCCTGTAACGAGGGAAGGACGCGTGCCTTCCCTCGTTTTTTATGGGACGGGGGTGCGCCGGTAACGTACAATAACTACCACGTGGCTGGGTTTGCCGGCCGAATGTGCGATGTCGTGGGAGGGGACATGGTCGAGTTTACAAAGACGATTAAAGATCCGTTGGGATTACATGCCCGCCCGGTTGCGCTGCTCTATGACATCATTGCCAAGCATCGTAGCGACGTGTCGGTCAGTATCGGCGATCGCCACACGGATGGCCGCGACGTTATAGGGCTCATGGCACTCTGCGGCGAATGTGGCGAAGACGTCGTGTTCCGCGTTTCGGGCGTGGATGAGGCCTCCTGCGTCACGTCGATCAGAAACCTCTCGCTTTAACCTCAACAATGTGACAAAGGGGCAGTCCCCTCTATTGCATAAATTGGTATCAATAGGCACTGCAAAGAGATGGTCTTTGCGGTGCCTTTGTTTCGTATAGGAAACTTTTTCGAAATCTGAATGGGGACCCTTTCCAAAAAGTTAACCACGTGTTAGTTTACTAAAGCGAACATAGACGTGGTTAACTTTTACCGCGTCGATGTTAAGGACGAACTGACGTTAGGAGCCACTCATGTCTTGCGGACCGCAGATGCCGGCAATGCCGCTTTCGATGGTAAAAGCGGGCGAAACCGTGCGCGTGTCTCGTGTAAAGGGCAATGAGGATATGAAGCACCATCTCAAGGACCTCGGCTTTGTCGAGGGCAGCGAAATCCACGTGGTGAGTTCGAGTGGCGCCAACATCATCGTCACTGTGCTGGGCGCACGCTTTGGTATCGATTCCAAGGTTGCCATGCACATCATGACCGTCGGTTAGTCCACAGCATTTCATAAAAACCGAAAGGGGGACAAGAGGATGAAGACGTTGGGTGACGTTAAGGTGGGCGAGAGCTCCACCATCGTCAAGCTTCACGGTGAGGGTGCGCTTCGCCGCCACCTTATGGACCTGGGGCTCATCAAGGGCACTTCGTTCAAGGTCGTGAAGGTTGCACCGCTCGGTGATCCGGTCGAGATCAACGTGCGCGGCTACGAGCTTTCCATCCGCAAGGAGGAGGCCGCCGTCGTCGAGGTCCAGTAAGGACTCGCGGCGTATATTTCTGCAGATAAAGTTAGGTTTTTCTAACTTAATGCAGCATCTTTGAAGCACATTATCCAGCCTGCGCGGAGAAAGCAGCACAGGCACACAAGGAAGAAGGATTGAATGGCGGATTCTCAGATCCATGTCGCGTTGGCGGGTAACCCCAACTGCGGCAAGACCACGCTTTTCAACCTGATCACCGGCGCCAACGGCTACGTTGGCAACTGGCCCGGCGTCACGGTTGAGAAAAAGGAGGCCAAGCTCCTAAGCGACAAGAACGTTACCATCACGGACCTCCCTGGCATCTACTCGCTTTCCCCCTACAGCCCCGAGGAGCAGTGCTCGCGCGATTACCTCATGAGCGGCGAGCCCGATGTTGTCGTCCAAGTCGTCGATGCCACCAACCTCGAGCGTAACCTGTACCTAGCGCTTCAGGTTATCGAGACCGGCCTACCCGTGGTCGTTGCCCTCAACATGGCCGACTTGGTCGAGAAGAACGGCGATAAGATCGACACGGACAAGCTTTCCAAGAAGCTCGGTTGTCCGGTCATGATGATCTCGGCTCTTAAGAACAAGGGCATCACGGAGCTGTTCGAGCAGGTCAAGAAGTCCGCTGCTTCCAAGGGCCAGGTGCCGGAGCACAAGTTCGATTCCTCCATCGAGGACGTTCTGGACCACATCGAGAACAATCTGCCGG
>CABQNA010000102.1 GCA_902465425.1 uncultured Collinsella sp. | reverse complement strand
AATAGGCCCTGCCAAACCGATACCCCTCGAGCCATTCACGCGCATCATTCAGGTATTCCTCGCGCCCAGCATGATTCAAAAGAGCCTCGACCTCGGCATCCGAAAAACCGAACCAACGGTCACACCACGCCGAAAGCGGCGTCGTCAGACAATACGAGCAGCCGCGCGAAGAAAGCGCCGCTTCGGCAGGACCGGGACACTCCCCCATCAGACATGCAAAGCGTAGCGAATGGCCCGCGGCAGCAATGGCGTCAAACAGCACACGGTCAAGTAGCCCTGCCGGATCGGCGCCGGAAGCGCCCCTTGCGCTCGCACGGCCCAACCACGCCGCGTCGTACCCATCAACGAGCAATACAACTTGCTCATCGCAGGCAATCTCCAGCAACTCAATGAGCACGCCAAGCACCGAGGCGACCTCGTCCTCGCTCGCCGCGCCACGCGCAACACGTTCGATGTGACGCACCTTATCTCGAGCTAAATCCGGGGCCTCCAAGAGCGCCAACAAGCGAGCGCACTCGCCCGAAAGGGCATCGCGCACGACGCCGGCAACAGCGGCGCCACGCCTCGCAGCGCCAGAAAAGTCCAGCGATATCACCGGATAGCAAGCGTACTCATCCCGATAACGCCCGCCGTCCGCATCCCAAATCTGAGCATCGGCAAACGAGCTCCGACCGGCACGACCGACCGCGGGACGCTCCAGAAAAGCCCTGAGCATCGACAAGTTCATGCTCTTGCCAAAACCCTCGGGTCGACAGCACACCACAACGGACGCGTCGCAGTCCAACACATCGGCAATAAACATGGTCTTGTCAACCAGCATGCAGCAACCAAGGGCCTCCGCATAGTCGTGTATGCCAATGGGCAAAACCGCATCGTCGGCACAGCCGATCAAGCGCACGCCAAAGATAGCAGCACAATCAACATTTGCCTGTTCAGACACCAAAACGTTCCCCCTAAATCGCAGCACGATGCCAATTGTAATGACCGCATCGCATGTACCGATGTCGCCGCGCAAACATATCGGGCAACGGTAGCAACAAGAGGTGTGAGGGGGCACAACTAATCGTTGCACAACAAAACGGGCCCGATGCATTCGCACCGGACCCTGTCCCAACTCTTTAGTTATCTGGCAACCGAGAGGCTACTCCCCCGAGCCGTCCTCCCCAGAAGCTTTCTTCTGCTGATCGAGCTTATGCTTACCACTTACGATAGACGTAGCGCCCAGTGTGGCCAAGCTTGCACTGGCAAGGCTCGCCATCACAATCAGATCGCCCGTCTTGGGCATGTTGCCGCCAGATGACTTGGTTGTGGTGGTCGTCGTGGTCGTAGTGGTCACCGTTTTGGAGTCATTTTGCTCCTGAACCTGGTTGTCAGCACCGCTCTTGTCGTCGTCTTCGGACTGTTTCTTTTCGCCCTCGGTCTTGCTCTCGTCCTTCTTCTGAGCGGACTTGTCGCCCTTCTCATCAGAGCTAGGACCCTTATCGGATTCAGCCTTCTCGGAAGCCTTGTCCTTTGAGTCGCCCTTTGCGGCCTCGGTCTTTTCCATGGAAACCTGATCAGAGTTGTCCTTGTTCTGAGTCGAGCCATTATTGACGCCAGCCATCAGCGAAGAGCCCAACGTAGAACCAAGCTGCACGGAGAAAGAAGGCTTCTTGTCCGGCGAAGCAACGGGAGCGTCCGGCGCCTTATTCGAGTCGTCCTTGGAAGCATCGGAATCAGGGGTTGCGTCAGAGCCGAAGCCGTTGTTAGAGCCGGTGCCAACGGACGAATCGCTCGAACCAGTGGAAGAATCAGAGGAACCAGCGTCGGTCGAACCAGAGGCGGCGCTGTCCGTATTGCCGGCAGAGCTTGAAGACGAATCGCCCGCAGCAGAGCCGTTCAAATCGGAGCCGTTCGAGGTAGAGCCGTCGTTGGTAGTGCCACCAGCAGAGCCATTACCGTCAGCATCGGTCGAGGGCGCATCCATCCTGTCATCGTTGACATCGTCACTCGAGTCGCCATTCGAATCAGGTGTCGGCGAGGGCGCCGGTGTGGGCTCGGGCTGCACGGGCGTCGCAGCGGCAGCCTCATCCTCGGCGATAAAAACCAAGCAGTCCTTCAGCTCATTTTTATAACGATTCTTCCAGCCCTCATGATACTGGGGCTGACTCGAAAACTTAGTGGCGACATTGTTGACCACGCTATTGGAGAGCGCCGTCACAAACTCGCGGTCGGACATATCGTTGGAAAGATTCGCCCAGCGGAAAAAGTCCCTGCAGCCACCGGTGCCGCACATGTTGGTGATGCTCCACACCATGCCCTTGACGCAATCGGCGCGGCCCGAAATATCAATGCCCAGGCCGCTCTTGAGCCACGCCTCGGTCACCGCATAGTACGAGTTGTACGCATAGGCATCTTGAAGTGCTGAGAACTCAACAGGATCGGTGTTGTACGCACCTTGGAAGGCATCCTGCGCGATATGGCCCAGCTCGGTAAATTGGCCGTTCTCGTACATGGCATTGCTCGCGTTGGAAATCTCGCTGCCGCGATCAATCGCATCCTTGAGCATGCTGTATTTTTCGGGGTTGTAGTTGTAGGCCTGCTTCATAAACGGAATGAGCGACCAACGGCGGTCGAACTGGTAATAGCCCAGCGCGTTATAACCGTCGCCATACGAAAAGCCCTGGTTGTAGTTGCCATGGCTCTCGTACTTGGTAAAGTACTTCATCTCGGGAGTCACGTTTACAAACGAAACGCCCTGGACCGACCTCAGCACGCCCGAGAAGGACTGCTGGGTGTAGAGGCCTTTGTCGATATCGGTGGCATCCGAGGCAACGCCCGGCGTGGGTTCCTCGGCAGCGGCGGGCGCGGGCGCGGTAACGGCGCTAAACGAAAGCGCCAGCGTCAGGCCCGCGACAATAGCAGAATGCTTGGGCTGCATAAGATCCTCCCTGCATTGGTGTAGTTAAAGTGCAGTTTGCAAAGATAAAACTAAGTATTGCAGCTCGCCCGTTGTTGCACAACAACCCCTCGGTAAACGGCAACAACCCTCCGCGAAATCTTAAGGAATTAGACAAACTGGTCGTCGGGCGCCAACAGAAGCTCGCCGTAACGTTTCGTCAGCCCGTCTCTCAACTGACAGAAAGCGGGAATATAGACGTTCAAGATGCGCTGAATCAAATCTTGAGCGAGCTTGTTGTCGTAGATATGGACGTTCGTATTGCGGTCTCTGAGCATATCCAGCCAGGCTGCCTCATCAATAAAGTCGTAGAATCGGTAGGACTCCTTCAAGATGGCACGAGGAGACCCCGACGCGGCAAGCGTGGCACCCTCATACTCGAGCAGACGCTTAAGGAGCTTCCAGCTCAGTTCAAATTGAAGATTGAACTTATTAATCAATCCACTCTGAACAAAATCATTGTTGAGATCCTGATTGGGCGCATCCTCAAGATTCGCCAAGGCACTGGCAAAGTTCTCATATTTTTTCATACAGAATCACACCATCCCTGGCAATTTCATCGAGCAATTGCTGCGACAAGGACTCGTCGAGATTGACGACATCTACATCTAAAAGAGTATCAAGACGCTCCTCGATCAAATATGAGAAACGGCCGAAATCCCGACAACCTGCTACGGCGATGTCAATATCGCTCTTGGGTAAGTTGTCGCCTCGAGCACGAGAACCAAACAGCACAACCTTCTCGGCGTCACATTCCCGAGCAAAAACTTCGATTTGTTTGCACACCTTGTCGAGAGATGCCATTTGCAGCCCCTACAGTTTAATGTCAAAGTTGATCTCGGGGACGGCGGCCAGGTCGGCCAACGTCACGCCGTCAACATAGTTCTCGATGACCTCGTCCAGGCCGCGCCAGAACTTGACGGTGGAACACAGGTCGCTGCGGGTACAGCTGTTGTCGATGCCGTCGCACGCCACGGGCGCCGTGCTGCCCTCGACAGCGCGCAGGATGTCGCCGGCACGCACCTCGGCTGGGTCCTTGGCCATCATGTAGCCGCCGCCCTTACCGCGCACACTCTTAAGCAGGCCCGCCTTCATAAGCGGACGAACCAGCTGCTCCAGATACTTCTGCGAAATGCGCTCGCGGTCAGCAACCTCGCGCAGGGCGATCTTGCCCTCGGCGTCACCAAGCGCTGCGATATAGATCATCAGCCGGAGGGCATAGCGGCCCTTGGAAGAAATGAGCATACCTACCCTCCCATCGCATCTGAGACAACATAACCAGGTTTGTTTGTCCCAAATCTTAAGTAAGTGGGACAAACACAACAGGTTATTTCGTCCCAGAATTTGAAAAGTCGAGTGGATTAGTCGGGTTTTCCCTTGACTAACGCCGAACCCATAGTAACTTTATTCCGAGAAGATTCCTAGGGTTTAGTACACCTATGAGTACACCATATACAGAGAGGGACAGCATGAGCGCAAATCCGCTGCTTTCCATCGAAGGTCTGACCGCCTCCGTGGACGAGAAGACCATCCTCCACAACGTCAACCTTAACGTCGCCGCCGGCGAGACCCACGTGCTGATGGGACCCAACGGCGCCGGCAAGTCCACCCTCGGCCACCTGGTCATGGGCGACCCCGTTTACACGGTCAACGACGGCCGCATCGTCTTTGACGGCCAGGACATCACCGAGCTCACCACCGACAAGCGTTCGCGCGCCGGCCTGTTCCTGAGCTTCCAGGCCCCGGTCGAGATTCCGGGCGTGCCGCTGTCGAGCTTTTTGCGCGCCAGCATCGCCGGCCGCCCCGGCCTGGAGATGAAGGGCAAGGAGTTCCGCCGTCGCGTCAAGGAGCTCGCGGCCGAGCTCAACATGGATACCGCCTACCTCAACCGCGAGCTGGGCGTGGGCTTCTCGGGCGGCGAGAAGAAGAAGGTCGAGATGCTCCAGCTCCTGTTGCTGCAGCCCAAGCTCGCCATCCTGGACGAGACCGACTCTGGTCTGGACGTCGACGCCCTGTCCACCGTCAGCCACGGCATGGACGCCTACCGCAAGAGCTGCGACGGCTCCATGCTCATCATCACGCACAACACGCGCATCCTGGAGCACCTGGATGTCGACCGCGTCCACGTTATGGTCAAGGGCCACATCGTACGCGAGGACGACGCCTCGCTCATTCCCTGGATCGACAAGAACGGTTTTGAGACCTTCGAGCGCGAGGCCGCCGAGCAGCGCGCCCAGGCCGAAGCCGCCGCTGCCGAGCAGCAGGCGTAAAGGGGCGATGCAATGACCAAGAACCGCACCGAGGTCGCGGACATCGACCGCAGCCTCTACGACTTCACCTATGGCGAGGAGGGATTCGAGCGCCTCGACGCCGGCATCACGCCCGACATCGTGCGCGAGATCAGCGCCAAGAAGGACGAGCCGCAGTGGATGCTCGACCTGCGCCTCAAGTCCCTCGAGATTTTCAACCGCTTCCCGGATCCGACGTGGGGCCCCTCCATCGAGGGCTTGGACATGGACAACATCGTCACCTACGTCAAGCCCAACACCGACCAAAAACACGACTGGGAGTCGGTGCCCGACGACATCAAGAACACCTTTGAGCGCCTGGGCATCCCCGAGGCCGAGCGCAGCTACCTAGCAGGTGTCGGCGCGCAGTACGACTCCGAGCTGGTCTACCACAACATGCAGGACACGGCGTCCAAGATGGGCATCGTCTACTCCGGCATCGAGGAGGCCCTGCATGACCCGCAGTGGGAGCCGCTCATCCACGAGAAGTTTATGACGCTCATCCCGCCCACCGACCACAAGTTTGCGGCCCTGCACGGCGCCGTGTGGTCGGGCGGCTCGTTTGTCTACGTGCCCAAGGGCACCAAGTTGGACTTCCCGCTGCAGAGCTACTTCCGTCTTAACGCCAAGGGCGCCGGCCAGTTTGAGCAC
>CABQNA010000101.1 GCA_902465425.1 uncultured Collinsella sp. | reverse complement strand
CCGCCGAGTTCAACGGCGAGGGCGTGCCTCCGGTGCTTGTGAGCGGCGACCACGCCAAGGTCGATGCCTGGCGTCGCAAGAACGCCATCGAGCGCACCTGCCGCTGGCGTCCCGACCTGATCGAGACTGCGCGGCTCACGCCCCAGGAGCGTGCGTACGCGCAGGAGATTTTGGACGCTTCGTATTCGCAGAGCGAGGAGTGAGAATGGTTCCATCGCAGCATTCCGCGTTGAGGGGCGCTTTTGAGTGGATCGCGGTCATCGCGATCGCACTCGTGGCCACCTTCCTGATTCGCTCGTTTGTGGTCGAGCCCTTTGTGGTGCCCACCGGGTCCATGGAGTCCACGATCGAGATTGGCGACCAGATCCTGGCACAAAAGGTGAGCCTCGAGCTCGGTCAGCCCGTCAAGCAGGGCGATATCGTGGTGTTTCACAACCCCGATGGCACCTCCGAGCATGATGTTCTTGTCAAGCGCGTTATTGCCACGGCCGGCCAGACGGTCGACCTGCAGGATGGCAAGGTGGTCGTTGACGGCCAAGCGCTCGACGAGGACTATACGACGGGCATGAGCTGGCCACTTTCGGTCCAAGCGCCCGGCGCTCAGGTAAGCTATCCCTACACCGTTCCCGACGGGTGCGTGTGGGTGATGGGCGACAACCGCGAAAACTCTGCCGACTCACGTTACTTTGGTCCCGTCGATCGCTCTGATTTGATCGCTGTGGCGCTTGTGCGCTACTGGCCGCTCAACCGCATCGGCGCTATCGGCTAAAAACCGCTATAGTACAGTACCTAACCGTGTAATCGTTTCGACGAGGGGATATTAGAGGCATGAACGCTTCATCGCTTTCCTTCCAAGACATCATCCTGCGCCTCCAGCAGTACTGGGGCGAGCAGGGCTGCGTCATTATGCAGCCCTATGACTCCGAGGTCGGTGCCGGTACCTTCCATACCGCGACCACGCTGCGCTCGCTCGGTCCCGCCGAGTGGCGCACCTGCTATGCGCAGCCCTGCCGCCGTCCCGCCGACGGCCGCTACGGCGAGAACCCTAACCGCATGCAGCACTACTATCAGTTCCAGGTGCTCATCAAGCCCTCGCCGGTCAACGCCCAGGAGCTCTACCTGGGTTCGCTGGCCGCCATTGGCCTGGACCCCAACGACCATGACGTCCGCTTTGTCGAGGACGACTGGGAGAGCCCGACGCTCGGCGCCTGGGGTCTTGGCTGGGAGGTCTGGCTCAACGGCATGGAGGTCACGCAGTTTACGTACTTCCAGCAGGTGGGCGGCATCGAGGTCGACCCCGTGCCTGTCGAGATCACCTATGGCCTGGAGCGTATCGCCATGTATGCGCAGGGCGTCAACTCCGTCTACGACCTGGTGTGGAGCTACCTGCCCGACGGCACGCCCATGACCTATGGCGACGTGTTCCTCGAGAACGAGCGCGAGTTCAGTGCCTATAACTTTGAGGTCGCCAACGTCGAGATGATGCGTCAGAAGTTTGACGACTACGAGGCCGAGTGCCATTCCTGCCTGGAGCGAAAGCTGCCGCTGCCGGCGTACGACTGTGTCATGAAGTGCAGCCACGCCTTCAACCTGCTCGATGCCCGCGGTGCCCTATCCGCGGTCGAGCGTGCCAACTACATCCTGCGCGTCCGCGCCGTCGCCAAGGCGTGCTGCGAGGCCTACATGGCCGAGGTCGCCGGAGTCAACGAGAATGCCGACCAGGAAGGCGAGGTGGCGTAAGCCATGGCAGACGCTAAGGATTTCCTGTTTGAGATTGGTACGGAGGAAATGCCCTCCGCACCGTTGAACAATGCCGTCAAGCAGCTTGGCACCATGATCGCCAAGGGCCTCGACGAGGCCGGTCTGGCCCATGGCGAGGTCCGCGTGATCTCCAGCCCGCGTCGTCTGGCTGCGCTCGTGGCCGATGTCGCCACTGCGACCGATGAGGTCCATGAGGTCAAGCGCGGTCCCGCGGCAAACATTGCCTTCGATGCCGACGGCAACGCCACCAAGGCCGCCCAGGGCTTCGCCCGCAAGTGCGGTGTGGCTGCCGAGGACCTGGTTCGACGCGAGGACACTGACGGTCGCGAGTATGTGTTCGCCGAGAAGAACATTCCCTCCGCACCGGCTACGCCGATTCTGACCGCTCTGTGCGAGAAGACTATTGCCGGCCTGCAGTGGCCCAACTACCGCAGCCAGCGCTGGGGCCACGAGCACGCGACCTTTGTTCGTCCGGTCCGTTGGATCTGCTGCCTTTTGGGCGAGGATGTTGTTCCCGTGTCGTTTGCCGACGTGACGAGTGGCAACACCACGCGTGGTCATCGCGTACTTGGCCCTGGTGACCACGTTGTCGCCAGCCCCGCCGTCTACGAGCAGGTGCTCGAGGACGCCGGCGTGCTCTCTGCTGAGCGTCGTCGTGAGGCCATCCTTGCCGGTATCGCCGAGGTCGAGGCTGCCCGTCCCGGCTGCCATGTTGATACGCCCAAGAAGGTCTTCGAAGAGGTCATCAACCTCTGCGAGTGGCCGACGGTGCTCGTCGGTACCTTCGACGAGGAGTTCCTCAAGGTCCCGCACGAGATCATCTGCGAGTCCATGCTCACCAATCAGCGCTACTTCCCGATCTATGACGGCGAGGGTAAGCTCACGCGTGAGTTCGTGGTCGTCTCCAACAGCAAGCCCGAGAACGCCGAGCGCGTGATCGACGGCAACGAGCGCGTCGTGCGCGCCCGTCTGGACGACGCTAAGTTCTTCTACGAGGAGGACCTGAAGATCTCCCTCGACGAGTTCCGTGAGCGTTTGGCCAAGGTTGCCTTCCAGGAGAAGCTCGGTAGCGTGCTCGCCAAGTCCGAGCGCATTGAGCAGCTCGCGCTCGCTATCGCCCGCGAGGCTCACCTGGGCGCCCATCTTGCCGCCGATGCCGCTCGCGCCGCGCACCTGTGCAAGGCCGACCTGGTGTCCAACGCCGTCGTCGAGTTCACGAGCCAGCAGGGCGTGATGGGCGGTTATTACGCGACCGCGATGGGGGAGAACGACGAGGTCGCCCATGCTATTCGCGATCACTATCGTCCTCGCTTTGCCGGTGACGAGCTGCCCGAGGGCACCGCTGGCTGCATCGTGGCCTGCGCCGACAAGCTCGATACCATCGCCGGTATCTTTTCCATCGGCGAGCCCCCGACCGGCTCTTCGGACCCCTATGCGCTGCGTCGTGCCGCTATCGGCATCATCAACATCCTGCGCGACCGCCTGCCGATTGACCCCACGTCGCTCATCGACTTCGCCCTCGAGCTCTACAGCGAGCAGGGCATTGAGTTCGACGCCGCCGAGGTCGCCCAACAGGTTCGCGACTTCTTCCATGGCCGCCTGGTGAGCATGGCCCGCGACGAAAAGATCCCGGCCGATACCGTTGCCGCCGTCTCCGCGGTGCACATCATCGCCCCGTCTGTCTTCTTCGCCCGCTGCGCCGCGCTCGACGAGGCCCGCAAGAACGATGCCGAGACCTTCGACAACCTGGCTACCGCCTATGCCCGCGCCGCGCACATCTCCAAGCCCGAGCTGGGTGCGGAGTACGACCGCAGCCTGATGGGCGAGGCCGAGCTCGCGCTCGCCGACGCCTCCGAGGCCGCTCAGACCGCTGTTGATGCCGCCCTTGCCGCCGAGGATTACCCGGCCGCATTTGCCGCCCTTGCAGCTCTGCGTGCCCCCATCGACCGCTTCTTCGACGAGGTTATGGTCATGGACAAGGACGAGCAGCTCCGCGATAATCGCCTTAAGCTGCTCAACCGCTTCGAGGCCGTTTTCTCCGGCATCGCCAACATCGGTGAGCTTGCCCGCAAAAAGTAAGCCAGCCTGCGCGTAAGCGCAAAAGGAGCCCCGCATGGATTGCCCGGTCGCCGTTCGTCCCACCGTTATCGTTATCTCCGACTCCCTCGGCGATACCGCTTGTGAGGTGGTGCTTGCGGCGTCCGGGCAATTTGATGAAGGGGCTTTTCGCGTTTTGCGCCTGCCCAAGGTGGCCTCCGTGGAGCAGGTCAAGTCATTTGTGGGGCCGCGCGTCGATGCCGACCATCGCGATATCGCCGTGTTCCACACCATTGTCGATCCGGCCCTTCGTGCTCGCGTGCTCGACTACTTGGGCATGCTGCACATTCGCTCGGTCGACTTGATCGGCCCGACGCTTGCCGTGCTGTCGTCGCTCATCGGTGTGCCTCCCAAGGGCGTTGCGGGTGTGATTCACAAGACCGACGATCGCTATTTCCATCGTATCGAGGCTATGGAGTATTTCGTTGAGCACGATGACGGGCGCGGCTGCGATGATCTGTCTGATGCCGATATCGTGCTGCTGGGCGTGTCGCGCACGTCCAAGACGCCGCTGTCGATGTACTTGGCCTATCAGGGCTATAAGGTCGCCAACGTTCCGTTGGCGCACGGTATGGAGCCGCCCAAGTCGATTTACGAGGTCGATCCGATGCGTCTCTTTGGTCTGATTTCGACCGTCGATGTGATTTCAGAAATTCGCGATAGCCGCCTGGGCGACGACTATGCCCGTGCCGTTGCCGGCTCCTATGCCGAGCCCGAGAGCGTGCGCGGCGAGCTCGAGGAGGCTCGTGCCCTCATGAAGCGTCTGGGTTGCTTTGTGGTGCGCACCGACGGCAAGGCCATCGAGGAAAGCGCTGCCGAGATCATTAGCCACTTGGAGGAAATCCAAGAAGCTCGCGCCCGCCGAGCCACCCGCCGCGCCTAATATTAGTAGCATTTTGATAAAGCGATTTAGCAAAAACATCGCATCTGACCTGCACTTTCTTACAGTGGTATCTTCATAAGGTAACCACCTTTACCTACCGTTTACCGCCAGTTTTAGCACGTTTACCAAACCGCGCATCCTCTGCTTAAGCCCGCTCAAAACCCGCCGTATAGTTCCCTCACGGCCCGCATCTGGCGGGTCGATTCGTTACCACGGTCGTGCGCGTAAGCGCATGGAAGGGGAAGTATCGTGAGCGATTGCAAAAGGGTTTACCGTTTTGGAACCGACGCCCAGGGCACCTGTGTCACCGAGGGCGACAAGTCCATGAACTTCGTGCTTGGCGGCAAAGGCGCTAACCTTGCCGAGATGAGCCGTATCGGCCTGCCGGTTCCCGGTGGCTTTACCATTACCTGCCAGACTTGCGTCGAGTACTCCGGTGCCGGCAACGTGTGGCCCGAGGGCGCACTCGATGAGATCGTTGCCGCCGAGGCGGACCTCGAGGCCCGCTGCGGCAAGAAGCTCGGCGACGCCTCCGATCCGCTGCTCGTGTCGGTTCGTTCGGGCGCTCCGTTCTCCATGCCCGGTATGATGGACACGGTCCTCAACTTGGGCCTCAATGACGATTCCGTCCAGGGCCTCATCGCGCAGACGCTGAACCCGCGTTTTGCCTGGGATAGCTACCGCCGCTTTATCCAGATGTTTTCCAATGTCGTCATGGGCGTTGACGCCGACCTGTTCGAGAACGCCCTGACCCAGGCCCGCCTGGTCGCCGGCGTTCGCGTCGATTCCGAGCTTTCGGCCGAGGACCTGCAGGAACTCGTCGAGACATTTAAGGGCATCTTCTCCGAGAACGTCGATGCCTCCCTGTATCCCGAGCTCGAGGTCGCCGATGGCAAGCCCGTTTTCCCGCACGACCCGGAGCTTCAGCTACGCCTTGCAATCCAGGCCGTCTTTGGCAGCTGGATGAACGAGCGCGCCTGCATCTACCGCAAGCAGCATGGCATTTCCGACGAACTAGGCACCGCCGTTAACGTGCAGGCCATGGCCTTTGGCAACAAGGGGGAGACCTCTGCGACTGGTGTCGCTTTTACGCGCAACCCGGCCGACGGCACCAAGGAGTTCTACGGTGACTTTTTGGTAAACGCCCAGGGCGAGGACGTCGTCGCCGGTATCCGCAACACCGA
>CABQNA010000100.1 GCA_902465425.1 uncultured Collinsella sp. | reverse complement strand
GTAACCGAGGGGAGGGCGCACATGGGAATGACTGGTGCATACGAGCGCAATCTCGATGCAAAAGGTCGTCTGTCCCTGCCTGCACCCCTTCGCGAGGAGCTTGGAGAGCACGTTCGCGTGTTCAAAGCCCTGGATGTCGATGCTCTGTACGTGTTCTCTGCCGAGGCCTTCGATAAGTGGGTCGAAGGCCTCTTCGCGGGTCGTGAGGGCCACGAGGGTTTTAACCCGCGTGACATTAATGACCAGAAGCTCATGAGGGCGATCAACAAGCGCACCACGTCGATGGACGTGGACAGCGCCGGTCGTATCGGTCTTTCCGAGTCTCTCCGCAAGCAGGCGAACCTCGACCGCGAGGTCACGGTTGTGGGCAACTACGACCACCTTGAGGTTTGGGATCGCGCCGCGGCCGATGAGGACGATGACGATGAGGCCCTGCTGGACCTCTTCTTCTCGTAAGGGCAAGGCACGGGTAACGGATGGAGCGTGGGATCTTGACACAAGAATATCGGCATGAACCTGTCATGCTCGGCGAAGTGCTTGAGTCGCTGCGGCTAAAGAGCGGCTCCGTTGTCTGCGATTGCACCCTTGGCGGTGCCGGCCATTCGGTAAAGATGGCCGCGCAGGTGGGGGAGACGGGCCTTTTGCTCGGCGTCGATCAGGACGACATGGCCCTCGAGGCCGCTGGCGCCCGTCTGGACCGCGAGGTTCCCGGCGTTCCGCACCAGCTGCTGAAGGGCAACTTCGGCGACTTGGACGAGCTGCTTTGCTCGGCCGAGGTGCCCGGGGTCGATGGCTTCCTGTTCGATTTGGGCGTTTCGTCACCGCAACTCGATATCCCTGGCAGGGGCTTTTCGTATAACGAGGACGCCCCATTGGACATGCGGATGGATCCGGGTAATAACACCTTAAACGCAGCTGAGGTCATCAACACCTATAACGAACACGACCTCGCCCGGATTCTACGCGTCTACGGCGAAGAGAAGTTCGCCTCGCAGATCGCGCGCGAGATCGTGCGCCGCCGCGAGCAAGAACCGATCGAAACTACCGGCCAATTTGTCGAGATCATCAAGGCGGGTATCCCGGCTGCCGCTCGTCGGCATGGTGGACACCCGGCCAAGAAAAGTTTCCAGGCCATTCGCATCGAGGTCAATCACGAGCTCGATGTGCTCGAACGAGGGCTTGATGCCGCCACCAGGTGGCTCAACCCGGGCGGACGTATCTGCGTCATCTCGTATCACTCGCTCGAGGACCGTATCGTAAAGAACCACTTTAAGGAGATGAGCCAGGGGTGCACGTGTCCGCCGGAGATTCCGGTGTGCGTGTGCGGCAACGTGCCGATACTCAAGGTCATCACCCGCAAACCCCTGGTTGCCCAGCCTGATGAGGTTGAGCGCAACCCCCGGGCGAGATCAGCCAAAATCCGCGTGGCGCAGCGTCTGTAGGCGCGACCGCGCGATATTGGACCTCCCGCTCGCACCATAAACGAAGCTTAAACACACTACCAACGTACTCGGGATGGGAGGCGGCATATCATGGGCTACAACACTTCAAGCGCAGCACTCGCCTATGATATGAACGCCATGCCCGCCTATCGTGAGACGCCGCAGGCCCCCGTTGCTCCCCGTGAGCAGCGCGCGCCGCGCTTTGATGTCTACACGGGCGCGGGCCGTCAGGCAAACCAGGCGGTAAGCCCGGTTTTCATGAGCGTTCTTAAAACGTTTTGCATCATTGCGGCTATCTTCATGACGATTGGCGTCGCCCGCGTGGCGCTCGCCGGCGTTACGGCCCAGGTGCTCAACAGCAACGCCGAGCTTACCAGCACGCTCGAAAAGGCGACCGATGAGAGCTCCGACCTGGAGGTCATGCATTCGGTCTATGGCGCCGACACGCGCATTCGCGACCTTGCGGGCGCTTATGGCATGGTGGAGCCCAGCGAGAGCGTTACACTTGACTTTTCGCAGGATGCAGCCGCGGGCGCCAACGCGACCGCGACCGCTCAGTAGCAAGACGGTAGCTGAGTATGACAAATGACTATCGCCGCGGGTCCGATGGGGGCCGCGGTTCTGGACGTCCCTCGTCGCGGGGACGTTCTGGTTATCAAGGAACGGGTCGGCAATCTTACAACGCCGGGCAGTCCCGTGGCAACGACCCGGCGTCGCGACTTCGCGGCTCGGGCGGCCCTCAAGTGCATAACACCAGGTCGCGCAAGAGTTCGTCGACCGAATGGCTCACAGGCGCACCTCTGCCTCGCCGCAAAGCCGTCATGGGCTTCATCGGGCTTGGCTTGGGCTTGGGCGTCTTTCGCCTTGCCGACTATCAAATTGTCGAAGCCGATAAACTGCGCGAGCGTGCCGATGCGCGCCGCCTGCTTGCGCAGACCCTCTATGCCAAACGCGGCACCATCTACGACCGCAACGGCAACGTGTTGGCGTCGTCGGTCGAATGTCGCAACATCGCCGTGAACCCGCAGCTTGTCGAGGATGTTGACAAGACGGTGTCGGCGCTGGTCAAGGCAACTGGAATCGAAAAAAAGACCTGCCGCAAGCTCGTTGAGTCCGATGGAACCTGGGTGTATATCAAGCGCCAGGTGGACGAAGACGATGTTGCGGCGCTGGAGAAGAAGAACCTGCCCGGCGTGCTTTTTGAGCAGGCCATGAAGCGCGTATATCCATACGGCAATCTGGCATCGCAGGTGCTGGGTGTAGTGAATGTAGACAACGATGGCTTGACGGGTCTCGAAAAGCAATACAACAAGCTTCTGACCGGCACGAACGGTTCTCTCGTACGCGAGCGCGCGAGGGACGGCAGCTATATCGCGGGCGGTGCCTATAAAAAGGTGGCTGCGGTCGACGGCGTTGATATCGTGACGACGCTCGACGTCAATATCCAGCGTGCGGCCGAGGATGCCCTGGCAGAGGCAGTTGAGAAGACTAAGGCCAAGAACGGCTCGGCGCTGGTCACCGATCCTACGACAGGCGAGATTTTGGCAGCCTGCTCGTACCCGACCTACGACCAGACCGATCTGGAGAATGCCAAGACCGAGGATATGAATCTGCGCCTGGTCACCGACGCCTACGAGCCCGGCTCGGTCTTTAAGACGCTCGTGGCGGGCGCCGGCTTCGACTTGGGCGTCGTGCGATCGAGTACGTCGTTTGAGGTGCCGGCGAGCATCAAGGTGGGCGACGACACCGTCACCGATGCCGACAAGCGCGACTATGCCATGACCATGGATGTGCGCGAGATGATGCGCCGTTCGTCCAACGTGGGCTTTGTCCTAGTGGGGCGCAAGATCGGTGCCGACGACTTTGCCGCCTATGTGGACAAGTGGGGCATCGGTCACAGCTCCGGTGTAGATTTTCCGGGCGAGAGCCTGGGTATCGTCAAGGAGCGTGACCAGTATGACGGCGCCACGCTGGGCTCGATGAGCTTTGGACAAGCACTGTCCGTCTCGCCGATTGAGATCGCACGTGCCGTGGGCGGCATCGCCAACGGCGGTGTGATGATGACACCGCACTTCTATAAGTCCAGCAAAGGCGACGAGAAGGACTGGGGTGAAGGCGAGCGCGCGATTTCGGAGGACGCCGCATCCCAGGTGACATCGTGCATGCAGACGGTCGTGTCCGAGGGAACGGGCGTTGGCGGCGCGGTTGACGGCTATGACGTGGCGGGTAAGACCGGTACGGCCGAACGTGCCGACGAGAACGGCGGCTACCTCAAGGAGAACTACATGTCGTCCTTTATGGGCTTTGCACCGGCACAATCGCCCAAGGTGCTGTGCTATATCACGCTCGACGGAACGCCGAGCGGCTCAGATGCCGCTGCGGTGCCGTTCCAGTCCATTATGGCCAACGCGCTCGACGTGCTGGGTATCCCGCACACGAAGTAGGGGGTTACAATCTTTGGGGCGTGGTTTGTTGTCCCATATGAGGGTGTTCACATGCCCTGCACCACGCATGTGCGGCGCTGGGATACAATACGCCGATAGCATTATTAGGTTTACAGGGGAGCTGCAATGATAGAGATCGCCGTCAACAACCTCGCGGCCGCAACAGGGGCCCGAACCGTGACGGGAGAAGCCGATCGGGTATGCCGCGGGTGCGTTATCGACTCGCGCCAGGTCGCGGAGGGGACGATTTTCGTCGCCTTTCCCGGTGAGAACGTCGACGGCAATGACTTTGCTTCCCGTGCCGTCCAGTCGGGTGCCGGCGCCGTCGTGATGACGCGTGAGCCCGAGGCCGAGCTGGTCTCGATGGCGCAGGACAAGGGGTGCGCCATCCTGCTGACCGATGATCCCGAGGAGTTTCTGCTGCGTTTGGCGCACACGTATCGCCTGGAGCTTGGCTGCCTGGTCGTTGGCATTACCGGTTCCATCGGCAAGACGACGACCAAGGACGTGCTCGCCGCCGTGCTCGCCAAGCGCTATCGTGTCTGGGCCACCAAGGGCAATTTCAATAACCTGATCGGCATGCCGCTCACGGTGCTTTCCGCTCCGGCCGATACCGAGGTCCTGGTGCTCGAGATGGGCATGAACCATTTCCACGAGATTGAGCGCCTGTCCCAGTCCGCCAATCCCAACCTTGCCATCGTGAGCAAGATTGGTACCTCTCACATCGGCATTTTGGGCAGCCGCGAGAACATCGCCCGCGCTAAGGCCGAGATTGTCCAGGGTATGTGCGCCGCCGGCGACTTCTTGCCGCTGCTGGTTTTGGGCGGCGAGGACGACTTTACACCGTTCATTCGCGATACGTTCGCCCAGCCTGCTGGTATCGACGTGATGCTGGCCGGCGTCTCGGACGATGATGAGGTCCGCGCCCGCGACATTCGTGTTGATGACGAAGGCCGTCCGGTCTTTACGCTCGATTTTGGCCAGGGTGAGACGATCGACACCATGCTTGCCATCCCCGGCGTGCAGTCCGTCCCAAATGCCGTTAAGGCCGCCGCAGTTGCCTATCGCCTGGGCGTGACGCCCGAGCAGATCGATGCTGCCTTTAGAGGCCTCACGATCACCGGTCACCGCCAGGAGATCAAGCGCGCCAAGAGCGGCGCCCGCGTCATCGACGATTCCTATAACGCCAGTGCCGAATCCATGGCTGCTGGCCTCGATCTGCTGTGCTCGCTTTCGTGCACGGGGTCTCGTATGGCGATCCTGGGCGAGATGGGCGAGATGGGCGATGAGGCTCCTCGCATGCATGAGCTCGTGGGCGCCTATGCCGCCGCCAAGAAGCTCGACATGCTGGCGTGCGTGGGTGGTGAGCTGGCCCAGCTTATGGCCGACGCCGCGCGCATGATGGGCATGGACGAGGACCGCATCCAGGTGTTCTCCGATTATCAGCAGGTGCTCGACCGCATGGGCGGCGCGCTTGAAAAGCATGATGTTGTACTGGTCAAGGGTTCCCGCTTTGTCGAGCTCGACCGCTTTGTGGAAGGTGTGTGCTAGCCCATGTTCGGCAATCCCTCGTATCCAACGTATCAGGCTTTTTTGGGGCTTGGCATCGCCGCTGCCATTGCGCTGCTGCTCATGCCGTGGTGGATCAAGCTGCTGAAGGTCGAGGGTATCGGCCAACAGGTCCGAGCCGACGGCCCCAAGCGTCATTTGATTAAACAGGGTACGCCGACCATGGGCGGCGTCATCATCCTTGTTGCGATTTCGCTGACCTGCCTGCTGATGGGCAAGCTCACCACCGAGCTCGTGCTCGTGCTGCTCGCCACGCTGGCGACCGGCGTGCTGGGCCTGATCGACGACCTGACCTCCGTTACGCATGGGCGCTCGCTCGGTCTGACGCCTCATGCCAAGATGATCGGCCTAACCATTATCTGTGTCACCTTTACGGTACTTGCCGTTAACTGGTGCGGCGTCGCCCCCGAGATTCGTTTTCCCGGCGGCCTGACGATTGACCTTGGCGTGCTTTCGACCACCATCTGCGGCC
>CABQNA010000099.1 GCA_902465425.1 uncultured Collinsella sp. | reverse complement strand
CGACGTTCACGGTGCGCAGGGGTTCGCTCATAGATAGCTCCTTCGTGCATCTTATGGATGGATTAACCGCTTAAAGGTTGAGTGCATTCTAGCGTGAACCGAGGGCGCGTGCTCGCCAGGCAACAGGAGTCGCACAAAACGGCACCCCCGAAACGCTGCGGAAACATTGGAAACATGCTCGCTACAAACGGAACTCCGTAACAAACTGTCAACGTTTGCACCATAAGGTTTGCCCTGTACCGCAAGACGGCCGCACCGCGGCCAGCGAAAAGGGGGACACCATGTTTAGCATCAACAACGTACTTAACCGCAGGAGTTTCTTGGTTGGCGCCGCGGCGCTCGGCAGCACCGTCGCGCTTGCCGGTTGCTCGTCGGGTGGTTCTGACGATGGCTCCGCCGATGACGGCAAGACCTTCAAGATCGGTGTCATCGGCCCTCTGACCGGCGCCGCGGCAACCTATGGCGTTTCGGCCGAGAAGGGTGCCAAGCTCGCCGCCAAGGATTTCTCGACCAAGGACCTCAAACTCTCGCTTAAGTCCGAGGACGATGTCGCCGACGGCGAGAAGGCTATCAACGCCTTCAATACCCTGTGCGACTGGGGCATGCAGGCGCTCGTCGGCCCCGTCACGACTGGTGCCGCCGTCGCCGTCTCGGGCGAGATTGCCGATGACATGCTCATGGTTACGCCTTCGGCCTCGTCGCTCGACGTCACCAAGGACAAGACCACGGTCTTTCAGGTTTGCTTCACCGATCCCACCATGGGCGCCAGCGCCGCGAAGTTCTTGGCCGAGAAGTACGCGGATGCCAAGATCGCCCTGTTCTACAACTCCGGCGATACGTATAGCTCGGGCGTTGCCGACGCTTTTGCCGAGCAGGCCAAGACGTCCAAGCTCGATATCGTCGATACCGAAACCTTTAAGGACGACTCTTCCACGAGTTTTACCAACCAGCTGACCAAGGCCAAGGAGGCCGGTGCCACGCTCATCTTTGCCCCGATCTACTACACGCCGGCGTCCGTTTTGCTCAAGAACGCCAAGGACATGGGCTACGACATGACGCTCATGGGTACCGACGGCATGGACGGCCTGCTCTCTGTGGAAGGTTTCGATACCTCTCTTGCCGAGGGCGTACTGCTCATGACCCCGTTTTCGGCTGACGACGAGAAGAATGCCGACTTCGTCAAGGCCTATAAGGATGCCTACGACGAGACGCCTAACCAGTTTGCCGCCGACGCCTACGATTGCGTCCACGCAATCGTCGAGGCTATCGATAAAGCGGGCATCGACCTTACGGCCGACGATGCCGACATTGCCGACGACCTTGCCAAGGCCATGCGCAAGATCAAAATCGAGGGCCTGACGGGCGAGCTCACGTGGAACGACGAAGGCCAAGTCGAGAAGCCCGCTACGGCCTATGTGATTCAGGACGGCAAGTACATCGCCGCCTAAGTGCATATAACGAGACCGGTGGGGCCGTTCTATGCAAGGCAAGGACGCTTGTAACAGAACAGAAACATTACTTTCACATAATAAAGTGGCTAAACTGCATAAACTGATAGAAATACGCATAAATATGGATAAATGGACAAAGCAAAAGAAAAGTTGAAATAATCGCCACTTTCCTTAACTAAAGCGTCTAGTATTTTGCGAACGCCGAACACGGCGAAGGATGGCCTGTCGGGTAACCGAAACCCGACGAGATTTGAGAGGAGAGCCGCATGTCGAGCCTCACCGGTAAGTCATTGAACCCTGTTATGAATCGCAGGAGCGTTATCGCGAGCGCAGCAGGTCTGGGGGCGATGTCCATTCTAGCTGGCTGCTCCTCCAACGGCGGCGACAGCGGTTCCGCTTCGAGCGACGCTTCGTTTAAGATCGGTACCATCGGCCCGCTGACCGGCGCCAACGCGTCCTACGGCAAGTCCGTTACCCAGGGTGTCGAGCTTGGCTGCAAGGATTTCTCGACCAAGGAGCTGCCGCTTGCCAGCAAGGCCGAGGATGACCAGGCCGACGGCGAGAAGGCCGTCAACGCCTTCAACACCCTGCTCGACTGGGGCATGCAGGCCCTCGTCGGCCCGACCACCACGGGTGCGTCGGTTGCCGTTGCCGCCGAGTGCGGTAACGACCCCAAGACGTTCATGATCACCCCGTCCGCGTCCTCCGAGGACGTCACCGACGGCAAGGATTGCGTCTTCCAGGTTTGCTTCACCGACCCCAACCAGGGTGTCAACGCTGCCAAGTTCCTGGCGCAGAAGTATGCGGACGAGAAGTTCGTGCTGTTCTATAACTCCGGCGACGCCTATTCTTCGGGCATCGCAGATTCCTTTAAGGCCCAGGCCGCTGAGTCCAAGCTCGAGATTGTTGACGAGGAGACCTTTAAGGACGACTCCGCCACGAGCTTTACCAACCAGCTGACCAAGGCCAAGCAGGCCGGCGCCACCATGATCTTTGCGCCGATCTACTACACGCCGGCGTCCGTCCTGCTCAAGAACGCCAAGGACATGGGCTACGACGTCAAGATGATGGGCTGCGACGGCATGGACGGCATCCTGGGCGTTGAGGGCTTCGATACCTCTCTTGCTGAGGGCCTGCTGCTCATGACCCCGTTCTCCGCCGACGACGAGAAGAACGCCGACTTCGTTAACGCTTACAAGGATAAGTACGGCGATACCCCCGACCAGTTTGCCGCCGACGCCTACGACGGCGTGCACGCAGTGGCCGAGGCCGTCAAGGAGGCCGGTCTTGGTGTCGACGCCGATCCGACCGAGGTCGCCGAGAAGCTGTCCAAGGCTATGCTCAAGATTACCGTTGACGGTCTGACCGGCAAGCTCACCTGGAACGATAAGGGCCAGGTCCAGAAGGAGCCCACGGCGTACGTCATCACCGACGGCAAGTACGTACAGGCCTAATTGGCCGCCTTACATAGAGCGGTTTTGATCCCAAGCAGGGGAGGTTTTGGCCTTCCCTGCTTGCTTGGTATCTAGGGACAGTGTAACGTCCCTGTTTCATACATTAACTGGAAACCTATTCGAAAGGGGGATGTGGAACATGACGGTCTTTATCCAATACCTGGTCAACGGCCTGTCCATGGGCAGCGTCTACGCCATCATCGCGTTGGGCTACACCATGGTCTACGGTATCGCCAAGATGCTCAACTTCGCTCACGGCGATGTCATCATGGTCGGTGCCTATGTCTCGTTCTGCGCCACGTCGTATCTCGGCCTCCCGGGCTGGGTATCTGTAGTTCTCTCTTGTGTGGTCTGCACGGTTCTCGGTGTTCTCATTGAGGGTCTGGCCTATAAGCCGCTGCGCCAAGCGGGCCCGCTGGCCGTTCTGATCACGGCCATCGGCGTGTCTTACTTCCTGCAGAACGCCGCGCAGCTTCTGTGGGGCGCCACGCCCAAGAACTTCACTTCGCTCGTCACCTTCCCGGTGCCGGAGTTCTTGGCCAAGTTTAACGTAAGCGCCGTCTCGCTCGTCACCATCGTCGCCTGCCTGGTTATCATGGCCGGCCTGATGTTCTTTACAGGTAAGACCAAGATGGGCAAGGCCATGCGCGCCGTGTCCGAGGACAAGGCCGCCGCTCAGCTCATGGGCATCAACGTCAACCGCACCATCTCGATGACGTTCGCCATCGGCTCCGCCCTCGCTGCCATCGCCGGCGTGCTCCTGTGCTCCTACTCGCCGGTCCTGCAGCCCACCACGGGCGCCATGCCTGGCATCAAGGCCTTCGACGCTGCCGTTTTCGGCGGCATCGGCTCCATCCCCGGTGCCTTTGTCGGCGGCATTCTCATCGGCATCATCGAGGCGATGGCGCAGGCTTACATTTCCACGAGCCTTGCCAACTCCATCGTCTTTGGTGTTTTGATCATCGTCCTGCTCGTCAAGCCTGCCGGCCTCTTGGGCAAGTACGTCCCCGAGAAGGTGTAGGTGAGCGTTATGAAGTTTCTTAAAGACAAGCAGACGCGTCACGACTTTGTCACGTACGCCATGTGCGTTGTGGCGTTCGCCATCGTGTTCTTTATGCAGTCCAACCACATGATCCCGCGCATGATCGCCGGTCAGCTGGTTCCCATCACGGCCTATATCGTCATGGCCATCTCCCTTAACCTCGTCGTCGGCATCGCGGGCGACTTGTCGCTGGGCCACGCGGGCTTTATGAGCGTGGGTGCCTATACGGGCATCGTCACTGCCGTCGCGCTGGAGAGCACCGTTCCGTCCGATCCGATGCGTCTGATCATCAGCATTGTGGTCGGCGCTATCGCCGCTGCCATCTTGGGCTTCTTGATCGGTATCCCGGTCCTGCGCTTGAGCGGCGACTATCTGGCTATTGTGACCCTGGCTTTTGGCGAGATTATCAAAGAGGTCGTCACCTGCCTCATTGTGGGCGTCGATTCCCGCGGCCTGCATGTGATCTTTAACATCACGGGTAACTCTACGATCGACGACCTGCACCTGCTCGAGGACGGCACCGCCATCATCAAGGGCGCGCAGGGCGCATCGGGCGTGTCGACCTATTCGACCTTCCTTGCCGGCGCAATCCTGGTTATGGTCGCGCTCGTGATTGTGCTCAACCTGGTTCGCAGCCGTACCGGTCGTGCCATTATTGCCGTGCGCGACAACAAGATCGCTGCCGAGTCTGTGGGCATCTCCGTCACCCAGTACCGCATGATCGCCTTCGTGGTTTCCGCTGCTCTCGCCGGTGCTGCCGGAGCCCTGTTCGGCGGTAACTTCTCGCAGCTTTCCGCCACTAAGTTCGACTTCAATACGTCCATCCTCATTCTGGTGTTCGTGGTCCTGGGCGGCCTGGGCAACATGCGCGGCTCCGTTATCGCCGCGGCGCTGCTCACGGTGCTCCCCGAGCTGCTCCGTCAGTTCTCGGACTACCGCATGCTCATCTACGCCATCGTGTTGATTCTGGTCATGGTCTTTACTAACAACCCGCAGCTCAAGGCGTTCTTCGCACGCATTAAGGACCGCTTTGCTTCCAAGAAGGAGGTGGCAGCCGATGCCCAGTAAGTTTGAGTTCAACAAGGGCAAGATGGTCCCGTATCCTTCTGGCGCCATCGTTCCCGACCGCGACCTGGGCCAGCGCCCGGCGCTCGAGTGCATCCACCTGGGCATTGAATTCGGCGGCCTTAAGGCAGTCGATGACTTTAGCCTGACCATCGGCAAGACTGAGATCGCCGGTCTCATCGGCCCCAACGGTGCCGGCAAGACCACGGTCTTCAACCTGCTCACCAAGGTGTACCAGCCTACGCACGGCACCATCCTGCTCGACGGTGAGGACACCTCGGGCAAGTCGGTCTACCAGGTCAACCGCATGGGTATTGCCCGTACGTTCCAGAACATTCGCCTGTTCAACACCATGACGGTGGAGGACAACGTTAAGGTCGGCCTGCACAACCAGGAGCGCTACTCCGGCTTTGAGGGCGTGCTGCGCCTGCCGACGTATTGGAAGCACGAGAAGGCCGCCCACGAGCGCGCCATGGAGCTGCTGTCCATTTTTGACATGGAGCACCTGGCAAATGAACAGGCCGGATCGCTGCCTTACGGCGCCCAACGTCGTCTGGAGATCGTCCGCGCGCTTGCCACCAACCCCAAGCTGCTGTTGCTCGACGAACCTGCCGCCGGCATGAACCCGTCCGAGACCGCAGAGCTCATGGCGAACATCGTCAAGATTCGCGACACCTTCGGCATCGCCATCATGCTTATCGAGCATGATATGTCGCTCGTCATGAACATCTGCGAGGGCATCTGCGTGCTTAACTTTGGCAAGGTCATCGCCAAGGGCACGGCCGAGGAAATTCAGAACAACGACGCTGTTATCGAGGCGTATCTGGGCAAGCAGGATAAGGGGGAGAACTAAATGGCAGAGCCGATGCTTTCCGTCTACAACATCAACGTCTGGTACGGCGCCATCCACGCCATCAAGGACATCTCCTTAAACGTCAAC
>CABQNA010000098.1 GCA_902465425.1 uncultured Collinsella sp. | reverse complement strand
GGTGGGCGGCGAGCCCAAGCTCGCGCTCGACAACATCGTGGCCGTGGTCGACTGCGCCCGCATGTACGACGAGTTCAACGGCGGTCGCGACCTGCTGGCCGAGGATATCGACGAGGACGACATCGAAAGCCTGCTCATCCAGCAGATCGAGTTCTGCTCCACACTGATCCTCAACAAGACCGATACCGTGACGCCCGAGCAGATCGCCGAGCTCAAGGCCATCGTGCGTAGCCTGCAGAAAGACGCCGTGATCGTCGAGGCCCAAAACGGCGAGGTTCCCATGGAGGAACTGCTCGACACCGACCGCTTCGACTTTATGCGCGCCTACAACTCCGCCGCCTGGATCGAGGCCATGGAGCATCCCGAGGAGCACGACGACCCTGAGGTGCTCGAGTACGACATCGAGACCTTTGTTTACTCGCGCCGCAAGCCGTTTGACCTGCAGAAGTTCACCAATTTTGTTGAGCAGGAGTGGCCCGACGAGGTCATTCGCGTCAAGGGCCCGCTGTGGCAGACCGGCGATCCGGACATGTGCTACATGTTTGAGCAGGCTGGCCACCAGATGCGCCTGATGGAGAACGGTCTGTTCGTTGACTCCGCGCCCGAGGGCGAGAAGCAGAAGATTATCGACGAGAACCCCGAGATCATACAGATTTGGGACGACGAGACGGGCGACCGTATGACGAGCCTGTGCATCATCGGCCGTCACATGGACAAGGATGCGCTCATCGCCTCCCTCGATGCCTGCCTGACCGACTGGCACCGCGCCTAGGTTTATCCAAGCAGGCATTTTCCGCCTACGTAGCCGCCAAACCACCACGAAGGTGCCCTTCGTGGTGGTTTTTCGTTCTGAGCCAAGGAGATTCATGTTCAATATCGTGCTGTATGCGCCCGAGATTCCGGCCAATACGGGCAATATCGGACGCACCTGCGTGGTTGCCGGCGCCCGCCTGCATCTGGTGGAGCCACTGGGCTTTTCGCTCGACGACAAGACGGTACGTCGCGCCGGACTGGACTACTGGCAAAACTTGGACGTGACGACCTATGCCGGCTGGGAGGATTTCCTTGCGCGCAACGACCTCTCCCCCGCCGACGAACGCCTGCATCTGCTGACCAAAAAGGCACGCCGCACCTATGCGCAGAGTACCTACCGCGACGGCGACTACTTGGTCTTTGGCAGCGAGAGCTCGGGCATTCCCGAGCCTCTGCTTGCCGCGGCGCCCGAGCGCTGCGAGCGCATCCCCATGCTGCGCGATTGCGACTCGCTCGATAACGCCGATGCCTGGGAAGCCCACGAGGAATCGCTCGGGCATACCGAGGACAGCCACGAGGCCATCCTTCAACAGGACATCTGCGGCAACTTCGTCAACCCGGACGACTACCGCATCAGCGCACTCAACCTCTCCAACAGCGCCGCCATCGTCCTCTACGAAGCCCTGCGCCAAACAGGCTTTCCGGGAATGTGACAAAGGGGCAGTCCCTTTGTCACATTCGGTTATAGGTAGCGACCGGTAATGCTCTTGGAGCAGGCTGCGATGTCGCCCGGCGTGCCGGCGCAGACGATTTGCCCTCCGGCGTCGCCACCGCCCGGGCCCATGTCGATCACGTAATCGGCGTTACGGATAAGGTCGAGGTCGTGCTCGATCACGACAACCGTGGCGCCCTTGGCAACGAGGCCGTCGAACACACTCAGCAACACCTGAACATCGAGCGGATGCAGGCCGATCGTGGGCTCATCAAATACGAATACGGCATCATCCTGCACGCGGCCCATCTCGCTCGCAAGCTTAAGACGCTGCGCCTCGCCGCCCGAGAGCGCCGGCGTGGGCTCACCGAGCGTAAGATAGCCCAAGCCCAGGTCGTGCAAGGTCTGCAAGCGCGCCTGAACTTTCTTGAGCCCCACCGTGGCGTCGAGAGCCTCGTCCACGCTCATGTCCATGAGCTGCGGCAACGTAAGCAAGCTCCCATCCTTGCCCTCGCGATGGATATGCGAAGCCGTGTCTGCATAACGCGAACCGCGACATGCCGGGCAGACGATCTCGACGTCGGGCAAAAACTGCACGTCGAGCGATATCGAGCCCGTGCCATCGCACGTAGGGCAGCGCAGAGTGCCAGTGTTATAGCTAAAGGCACCTGCCTTGTAGCCGGCTGCCTTGGCCTCTGGCGTGCGGGCGAAGGCGCGGCGCAGCTCATCATGGATGTCGACATAAGTCGCCACCGTCGAGCGCACGTTGGCGCCGATAGGCGTAGCGTCAATCAGGTTTGCGCGGGCAATGCCTTCGGCATCGATCCAACGCACATGTTTTGGCAAGCGCTCGCCGGCTGCCTGCGCCTTGAGTGCCGGGATGAGCGTCTCGAGCACCAACGTCGTCTTGCCCGAACCCGAAACGCCCGTCACCGCAACCAAGCGACCGCGCGGGATATCGACTTCGAGCGGCTTGACGGTATGGATGGCATCGGTTGCCATGCGGATGTGACCCTGGTCGAACATTTCCTCGTCAGTCACCTGCGGGCGCAAGCGCTTGGACTCGGCGCGCAAAAACGGCGCGATGCGGCTGCCCCGCGATTGCTCGACCTCGTCTACCCTACCAGCGGCGATCACATTGCCGCCGCCCGCTCCGGCAATGGGGCCCATCTCGACCAGATAGTCGGCTTCCGCCAGTACGCGTGTATCGTGGTCGACAACAACCACGGTGTTGCCGTCATCAACCAGATCGCGCATCACGCCTACCAGGCCGTCGACATTTGCCGGATGCAAGCCAATCGAGGGCTCGTCCAGCACATAGAGCACGCCCGTCGATCGGTTGCGCACCACGCGAGCAAGCTGGACGCGCTGGCGCTCACCTGTGGAGAGCGTGGCGCCGGCGCGGTCGAGCGAGAGATAGTCAAGCCCCAGGTCGACCAAGCGACGAGCCGTGCTCAAAAGTGAATCGCAGATATCCGCTGCCATGGGCTGCATCTCGGCCGGCAAGGACGTAGGCACCCCGCGCACCCACTCAATCGCCTCGCCCAGCGTCATGGCCGCCGCCTGTGCCAGATTGATACCGCATACCAGGGGCTGGCGTGCGGCCTCGGAGAGACGCGTGCCGCCACAATCACGACATGGGCCCTCACGCAAAAAGCGCGCAACGCGCTTGAGGCCCTTGTCGTCCTTAACCTTGTCAAGCGCATTCTCAACGGTATAGACGGCGTTGTAATAGGTGAAGTCGAGCGGCGTGGCGCCCTCGCCGTTTTTGGGAACGTAGAGAATGTGCTTCTTAACCGCCGGACCATGGAACACGATGTCGCGCTCTTGAGGTGTGAGCTGGTTAAACGGCACGTCGGTGCGCACGCCCATCTCGCCGGCCACCTGCTTCATCAGATCCCACATGAGCGTGCCCCAAGGAAGCACCGCGCCTTCATTGATGGTCTTTGACTCGTCGGGCACCAGGCTCGCCTCGTCCACCTCGCGCATGACACCGGTGCCGCCACAGGTGGGGCATGCACCGCCGCTGTTAAAGGCAAGGTCCTCGGCGCTCGGCGCGTAAAACTCGCGACCGCATGCAGGGCACGTGAGCGACAGGCCAGCGGCAACGTTAAGGCTCGGCTCCACGCGCGCCCCGCAGTGCGGGCACACGTGATGGGCGCAACGGCTAAAGAGCAGGCGCAGACTATTGTTGAGCTCGGTCATGGTGCCAAAAGTGGAACGCACGCCCGGCACGCTCGGACGCTGGTGCAACGCGAGCGCTGCCGGCACGTGCAAGACCTCATCCACCTGGGCATGTTCGGCCTGCGTCAGACGACGGCGAGTATAGGTGCTGAGCGCCTCCAGGTAACGGCGCGAGCCCTCGGCGTAAAGAACGCCCAGTGCCAGCGAACTCTTGCCCGAACCCGACACGCCGGCAATACCCACGAGCTTTCCCAGCGGGATATCAATATCGATGTCCTTGAGGTTATGGACGCGCGCGCCACGCACTTCGATTGCATCCGGTTGCTGCGACACCGTCATCGCTCCCCTTCCAGTTGATCGAATATGACAAGAGGACTGTCCCTTTGTCACATTACTCGTGCCGCGCCTGCCTGTGCCAGTCTTCGCGGGTCAAATACGTAAAGTACTCGGTACGCACATCGCCCATAAGCTCGCAGGGAACGTCGCGCTCAACGTGATGTGGCGTGAACCCGCATTTTTGCTGGACGCGTAACGACTTGTTATTGCCCTCATAGTATCCGCACCAAAGCGCCTTGCAGCCAAGCGTATCGAACGCATAGCGCTGCATGGCTCGCACGGCTTCGGGAGCAAAGCCTAGACCCCAGAATGGCTTGGCGATCCAATACCCCACCTCGAACTCGAGTCCGCCTCTTTGGCTGTTCGACTCACAGCGAGGCGGCATGAGCCCGATGCTGCCCACGGGCTCATCTGTCGCAGCCAGGCAAACGGCAAAGGTATGGGGCGCCGCAAAGACTGTCCGAATGATCTCCCTGCTTTCCTCAATGCTTCGATGGGGTGGCCAGCCCGCAGCCGGCCCCACGTCCGGGTCGCTCGCATATGTAAACAAGCTCGCCGCATCCGCCTCGCGCCACGGACGAAGCGTCAAACGCTCAGTATGAATCGCCATTATTTAGCCTCTCAAATATCGATGCGACAAAGGGACCGTCCCTTTTCACATCACTCGTGCCATAAAACTCGATCGCGAATGTACGCGCCCAGCATGGGCACGGTAAACCGGACGAGGCCGTATCCGGCAGCCTCGATGACGCGCTCGCGAATCAGACTTGCACGATATTTACTCGCCCAGCTCTGGGTACGGTCGCAACGCTCAATGATATCCGCCATGCGCGTCGGTTTACCCTCGTCAACCGCCATAGCCTCGATAAAGAGGCGCTGCGGGCTACGCAGCCCGTAATACAGGGGCGCGTCGACCGCTTCATAGAACTCGGAGACGGCATCGGCGTAGCCAGCCTCGACATCGCACACTTCAATGACCTGCGAGCCACGCCGGACGGCAGACCGCCACATGTAATAGCCCACCAGCTGAACCATATAGGGATGCCCCATGCTCTTGTGTGCCGCAAGATCCGCCGTCTCCGCGTCAACGTATAGACCAGCGTCTTTAACCGTCTGGATATATGAATCACGCACCTTGGGCAAAGAGATAGCCCCCAGCGTACGCTGCTGGGCACGCCGCAAAAACGTCACGCTCGGCTCTTCGAGCAGATCGTCGACCATGCTGGGTAAGCCGGCGAACACCAGCGCAAGACCGCGCTGGTCGCTATCGGACAAGCCCGTAGCGTCCTGATCTCCAAGCACCTGCTGGTAGAGGACGGCCAGCGCTGCCAGCTCTTCAATAGACGCCGACTGGGCCTCGTCAATCGCAAACAGGATTCCCTGGCCTGGACCGAGCTTCTTGAGGCGCTCGTTGACCAGCCCTCGCAACGTTTCGCCCTTTGCTCGCGCCGCCTCGACCGACATCTTGCCAAGCGACGGCCCAAACTCCATTGACGTCACAACGGGTTTATTCGAGCGAAGCGCGTCGGCCAAGCGGTCGCATAAGCCAAGCGAAGCGGAATCGGGGACCACCGCCCATCCGCGCTCGCTGGCCAGACGTTGCAGTTCCCGCAAGAGAACCGTCTTGCCGCAACCGCGGTTTCCCGTAATGAGCATGAGCCTACCCGGCGCTCCGGCACCGTTATCGAGCCCTTCCTCGAAATCTTCGACGACCGACTCGCGACCGATGAGTATCGGAGGCCGCTTGCCAGCCGTGGGCTTAAAGGGATTTGGATTCATGTCGGCCTCCTCGGATTGGCAAACGCTGCCTATAGTTATACCAACTTATACTGAGTTATACCAACAGCAGGTGACAAAGAGGCCGCCCTTCTATCACCTATGGCAGAAGAACTCTGCGTCTGCCGCTCGCCAGGGGCGAAAGGTGGCGGGATCGATCTTTACGTGCGCCGCGGCGGGTACGTCGTACCATTTGACCGTGTAACCGGCGCCGTGAGAGCAAAAGACCGAATCGGGCGTGTTGGGCAGATCGGCCTCGG
>CABQNA010000097.1 GCA_902465425.1 uncultured Collinsella sp. | reverse complement strand
CATTCAAAGAGGACGGCATGACCAGAAGGTCTATGCCGTCCTCTTTTCATGTCAATTTGTTCGCTCTGGTGGGCGCTCGCTGCCGGTGCCAAAACATCGGCATTGCCTTGATCCAGACCTGCTAAAAGATAGTCGTTGGGGACGTTCTTGTTTGACTAGTCGTTTAAGAACGTCCCCAACGACTACATAGCATGAGAGTGGATAATCTCCCGGTTTGAGCCTGCATCCAAGCTTAAAGTGGGAGATTATCCACTCTCATTTCGTTTGTTGATTTTGATGCCTACATTTGTAGGAACAGTTCGTGGAGGTGGGTGTCTTCGTCGAGTTCGGGGTGGAAGGTTACGCCGAGCTGGTTGCCCTGGCGGGCGGCGACGATGCGGCCGTCGACTTTCGCTAAGGCCTTGGCATTGCCGTGCACTTCGACGATGCGGGGTGCACGGATAAATGTTAATGGCACTTCACCGTCGATGCCGGACACCTGGCCCTTGGTGCGAAAACTGCCGAGCTGTCTGCCATAAGCGTTGCGCTCAACGAGTACGTTCATGGTTGCTAGGCGCGGCGTTCCCTTATCGTCGTGTGCGGCAAGATCGCGCGCCAATAGAATCAAGCCGGCGCAGGTGCCAAGGACGGGCATGCCTTCAACAATGTGGGTGCGAAGCTCCTCGAGCATGTCCAACTCATCAAGCAGCTTCCCTTGAACGGTAGACTCGCCGCCGGGAAGTACCAGACGGTCAAAGTCCTGCTTCAAATCAGCCGCCTGCCTCAGCTCAATACAACGTGCGCCCAGCTCGGATAGCCTTGCCTCGTGCTCGACAAAAGCGCCTTGGACCGCCAGCACGGCGACCGTTTGGTCTGTATAATCGCTCATGTGCGATCCTTTCTGCTGGACTAGCGCCCGCGCTCCTCCATGATGATCTCGATTTCGTCGGCGTTGATGCCCACCATGGCCTCGCCCAGGTCCTCCGAAAGCTCGGCGATGAGTTTGGCATCGGTGAAGTTTGCCACGGCCTTGACGATGGCGGCTGCGCGCTTGGCGGGGTCGCCGCTCTTAAAGATGCCCGAGCCGACAAAGACGCCTTCGGCGCCCAGCTGCATCATCAGCGCGGCGTCGGCGGGGGTCGCTACGCCGCCAGCGGCAAAGTTCACGACGGGAAGCTTACCCGTGGCATGGACCTCGCGCACCAGCTCGACCGGAACCTGCAGTTGCTTGGCTGCCTCAAAGAGCTCGTCATCGCGCAGGGCAACTACGTCGCGGATCTGCTTTTGGATTTTGCGCATGTGACGCACAGCCTGAACGACGTCGCCCGTACCCGGCTCACCCTTGGTGCGAATCATCGTGGCGCCTTCGGCAACACGGCGCAGCGCCTCGCCCAGATCACGGGCGCCGCAGACAAACGGCACGTCAAACTGGGTCTTGTCGATGTGATAGACGTCATCGGCAGGGGAGAGAACCTCGGACTCGTCGATGTAATCGATCTCGATGGCCTGCAGGACCTGCGCCTCGACAATGTGGCCGATACGGCATTTGGCCATAACGGGGATGGAGACGGCCTCCTGGATGCCCTTGATCATCTTGGGATCGCTCATGCGTGACACACCGCCTGCGGCACGGATATCGGCCGGGATGCGCTCGAGTGCCATGACGGCGCAGGCGCCTGCCTCTTCGGCGATGCGTGCCTGCTCGGGCGTGGTGACGTCCATGATGACGCCGCCTTTGAGCATCTGCGCGAGCTCGCGATTGAGTTTGACGCGATCGGCCTTGCTGGTCTGTTCTGCCATGGTTGCTCCCTTGGTCGGCATGTGCATTGCTTGACGGAACATCCTATCGGGGAGCTGGGTATGGCGAAATACTCAGTTTTCGAGATAATTACAAGGTCAGATTAATACCAGATTGAACGGTTCGATATGGTCAGGTGATAAACTCATGCTTGACTACAATTTGGAAAAACGCGGCGAAGCATCGCTCTATGAGTATGTTTACCAGCAAATTCGAGATGATATTGTTGCTGGCCGTATTGCGGCGGGTGACCATCTGCCGTCTAAGCGCGCCTTTGCCAGTCATCTGGGAATCAGTGTCATTACCATCGAGAATGCATATAGCCAGCTACTTGCCGAGGGCTATATTTGCTCAAAGCCGCGGCGTGGTTACTACGCTTGCGAGCTTCCGGATGCACCGGTTTTGGCTTCGGCTGCGGAGGGCATCGACCGAGATGCCGTTTCTGTGGGTCCCAGCACGCATGATGTCAACGGACAGGTCGAGCGATTCGATGCGCTTTCTCCTTCTGCTTTGGAGGCGGCGCGGCTTTGGCAAAGCGCGCTACGGGCGACGCTGGCATCCGAAGACGAGCGCGAAATCTTTTCGCCCGCACCGGCGCAGGGCACTGCTCGGCTGCGATGCGCAATTGCTCACCATCTGCGCGGGACAAGGGGTATGAATGTCGACCTTAACAACATTGTTATCGGTGCGGGCGCCCAGCTGCTCGATACCATGTTGGTTCAGTTGCTTGGAGCCGACAAGGTGTATGCCGTTGAGGATCCGGGCTATTTGCGCCTGACGCGCATCTATCAGGCTATGGGCTGCAAAGTTCGACATATCCCGTTGGATGATGAGGGCGTGGACTTGAGCACTCTGCAGAAAAGCGGGACCGATGTCCTTCACCTGATGCCGTCCCATCAGTATCCGACCGGCCTTGTGACGAGCATTGCGCGTCGCTATGCGCTTCTGAGCTGGGCCGCCGAGCGACCAGGTCGGTATCTCATCGAAGATGACTTTGATTGTGAGTTTCGCCTTGCCGGCAAGCCGATTCCCGCGCTCGCGTCGATCGATGCCGCCCAGTCGGTTATCTACACCAACACGTTTTCGAAGAGCCTTTCATCGGCGTTGCGTTTGGCGTACATGGTGTTGCCCGATGAGCTAATGGAGCGGTTTAGGCGCAACCTTGGTTTCTACGCCTCGTCGGTGAGCTCTGTTGACCAGGTCGCTTTGGCGCGTTTGCTGGAATCGGGTGATTACGAGCGACATGTGAACCGCGTGCGCGTTTGTGCTCGCGAGGCGCGTGATGGCCTGATGGCGCTTGTGCGGAAGGTATTTCCGGCAGGAGAGGTCTCGATCGAGCATGCAGACGCGGGCCTTTACTGCACTGTGGTTGCGGATCGCGGAACCTCACGCGCTCAGGTATTCCGTTCATCGATATCAGTGACTGTTATTGGTGTGCCGATGGCGCGTCTGTCCCTGAAAATCCGACTCGAATCCTTGTACAGTATGACGATTTGAGTCCAAACGTGCTAAATACCTTGGAATTGCAGCTAATGGGGGGCACTCTGCAACCTAAGTGAGTGGACTTTTGGAACTTTGGCGACCAGGCAGTTTTGTAACAAGCTATCTACCTGCGGTTTTGAAAAGCAGGATGACCGGTCTGCTCGGGATGCTCCAAAAAGTCTACTCACTTGCCGCGCATAGCTTCCGCATGCGAAAAAATGGGGTTTTCAACAGGACTTCGTCCAGCTCTTGGCAAGCTTTTGGTCAGTTGGGGAGGGCTGTTGAAAACTTAGCAGTCCGTTCGGTGCCATTTTTGGTGCGTTCGCGCCAATGCGTGACTAACTGGGTTGAAATTCGTGTTTTCCTGTGCCTATGAAGGATCTACTTTGTGACATATCGGCTTTTAGGTACTGGCGTTTGCCCCCTCAGGTTCGCGCTTTGTGTCCGCCGCTTCCACGGCCGGAAGAAGACCGGCAGCGATATGACCTCGCCCGTAACCCGACGGCTGCGGTTGTGTTCGGCTTTCCGTTGTATACATTGGTTCGGACGAGAAACAAACGGACTTGTCCTGCCAGCATTAGGCAGCGGCTGTTTCTTGGTGAGCTCCCCAGGGAATCCGTGCTGGAAACGGAGCATGGGTTTTTGGTTACGTCTCCACTGCTGACGGCATTCATCATGTCGCGGCATCTGACGGATCTTCAGCTTCTTTTGGTATTGGCGGAGATGTGTGGCTTGTTTGCGGTGTGCGCTCTGCCGGCGGCGCTTGAGGCGGAGCTTAGGCGTGCAATTGATTCAGGTGCAATTTCGACAACGTTCGGTTGGGTGCGCTGCCCGTCCGAGGACGGCACCGCCTCAAATTTATGGCGTCGAGACGCTTTGGTTTTGGGCGGAGACCTTGACCGTTTTTGTTCAGATGTTTGCGGGATGCGTTACGGCAATAGATTTATGGCGGTATCACAACTCGTTCCATTGGGTGCCGCGTCGCCTTTTGAGGTCGAGGCGTATTTGTTGCTTGGACTGCCGCGAGCCCTGGGAGGCGAAGGGTTTTGCGGCATAGAGCTCAATGTCGAAGTGACGTTAGGCACAAGTGCTCGAGCGATTGTGGGAAAGTCCCGTGTGTATATCGATCTACTTCTGTCTTCGCCGGACGGCAGACGACAGGTGGCCATTGAATGTCAGGGAAAGGCCTCGCACGGACGCGCAGGGGATGGCTTGCGTGACGCTGACCGCATGACGGCCCTTCAGGCCATGGGCTACGATGTACTTCTCCTGACACACAGACAGATATCCGATGAGGATAGATTCCGCGCGATCGTTAAGGCCGTATGCAGGATGCTCGATGCTGAATATCGTGATAAAAACCCGGATGAGCAAAGGGCTGAGGCATTACTCCGGTCTGAACTATTCGTTGACTGGACAAAATTGGGAGTAATCGACGGAAAGATGCCCGTTAGACACAAAATAGCTCGATCGTGGACGGCTGCGGTTCTAAGTGAGTAGACTTTTGGCACTTTGGCGACCAAGCCGTTTTGCAACAAGTCATTTACCTGCGACTTTATAAAGCAATATGGATGGCGTGCTCGGCAAGTTCCAAAAAGTCTACTCACTTAGTTTTTGACGAGAAACTGATGCCGAAGGCGGTCCTATTTCAGGGCGTTAACGAGTCCTCGAGACACAAAAAGGCCCGAACCAATACGGTTCGGGCCTTATCGAGCTAGAGAATGTCTCTCAGGCGGTTGGCTTAGCCAAAGTAGCGCTTGAGCAGGCCGGCGAAAGCCTTGCCGTGGCGGGCCTCGTCACGAGCCATCTCGTGCACGGTGTCGTGGATGGCATCGAGGCCGGCGGCCTTGGCACGCTTGGCAAGATCGGTCTTGCCGGCGGTGGCGCCGTTCTCGGCCTCAACGCGCATCTCGAGGTTCTTCTTGGTGGAGTCGGTCACGACCTCGCCCAGGAGCTCGGCGAACTTGGCGGCGTGCTCGGCCTCCTCGTGGGCAGCCTTCTCCCAGTACAGGCCGATCTCGGGATAGCCCTCGCGATGAGCGACGCGAGCCATGGCCAGGTACATACCGACCTCAGAGCACTCGCCCTCAAAGTTGGCGCGCAGGTCGGCAACGATGTCCTCGGAGACGCCCTCCATCTTGGCGACGCCCACGACGTGCTCGGCAGCCCACTCGAGCTGGCCCTCCTCCTGCTTCAGGAAACGAGAACCGGGAACGCCGCACTGGGGGCACTTGAAGTCCTCGGGCAGCTGGTCGCCGTCGAACTCTTCCACATAACCGCAAACGGGGCAAACAAACTTCATGATTCGATCCTTTCGATCGATGGCGATGGGGCGCTTGTCCGGTCCCGTAAGGGCCCTCTCCGGACGTGCGTCTTGACGGGTTCTATTATCCATAAATGCAACCAAATGTGAAGCCTATTAGGAATGATTTTTAATAAAACAATTTTGAGATATGAAGATGTTGATTGATTAACGATTGGCAGGCCGCCTTTGACCGCCGCTGAGTACAATCGGTCGAGCAAATGTTGACCAATCAACAAATGAAGGAGTTTCCTTTATGCATCTAGCCCGTCGTGCCTGGTGCCGAACATATCAGACGGTTTTTCGCATTGCATTGCCGATCCTGCCCTATACCGAGCCGCGCATTTTGGAGCATGCCGAGGATGTGCCCGCGGTGCTTCAAAAGCGCTCGATCCAGAAGGTCCTTATCGTGACGGACCCTGGTATTGCACGTTTGGGGCTCACGGCATCACTCGAGCGTGCGCTTACGGCTCAGGGGGTTGGCGTTGCGGTCTATGCCGAAACGCGTGCGAACCCCACGGTCTCGAATGTGGAGGAGGCGGCGTCCCTGTATCGAGAGAGCGCCTGCCAAGCCA
>CABQNA010000096.1 GCA_902465425.1 uncultured Collinsella sp. | reverse complement strand
TCTGCTGGGCCAGCTCGTCAACCTGCTGCGTAACGGCAAGCCCGTCCGTATGTCCAAGCGCAAGGGCACCATGGTGACCCTGCAGGAGCTCGTCGACGAGGTTGGCTCCGACGCCGCTCGTTACACGCTCATCTCCAAGAGCTCCAACCAGATGGTCGACTTCGATATTGAGGCCGTCAAGAAGCGCGACAACTCCAACCCGGTGTACTACGTGCAGTACGCTCACGCTCGCGTGTGCTCCATCCTGCGCCGTGCCGCTGACGTTACGCCCGAGCAGGCTGACGAGATGGGCATGAAGGCCGTCGCCGCCAAGGCCATCGGTGAGAACGTCGATTACTCGCTGCTGACCGACCCGACCGAGCTCGCCCTTTCGCGTAAGCTCAACGAGCTCACCGACCTCATCGCCAGCTGCGCTCGCGACCGCGCCCCGTTCCGTCTGACGCACTTTGCCGAGGAACTCGCCGGCGACTTCCACAGCTTCTACGCTGCCTGCCAGGTTCTGCCGAGCGAGGGCCGTCCCGTCGACCCCGAGCTTTCGCGTGCCCGTCTGGCCGCTTGCGATGCCGTCCGCGTGACGCTCGCCCTGGTTCTCACCCTCGTTGGCGTTTCCGCTCCCGAGCAGATGTAATCTGCGAGTCATTTGACCGTACAGACTTGGTTTAACTAAGCCTTGAAAGCCCGATCTCCCACGGAGGTCGGGCTTTTTTGCAAACGCCGACGTATTGACGAATTTGGAACTGCTGGAAATACGAAACTATGTCGATTTACTACGATGAATTGAGGTATTCCAACCACGCCGGCTTTTCGCTAAAAAGTGCAAGGCATCTACCTGCGGTTTTAGTTCAACAAGTTTCGGAGTGGTCGCGGTTGAGCGATTCATCGTAGTAAACCGCCATAGTTTTGGCGGAGGCAGTCAGATTTGTGGGTGTTAAACCAAAGAGTGTCCCTTTTGACTAGTCGTTTAAGAACGTCCCCAATGACTAAGTTGCAGGTGGCGGCGGTTGTGTTACACTAACGCTGCGTATATGACGCAAATATCTCGATACAGATCAATGATGTCCGTCGGTATTTGACGTAGCTAGATTGTTTAGCCGCCCTGAAGGTTTATGCAGGGAGCATGTGATCACAGGGCTTGAAAAGAAAGTTGAGCAAACACTGTGTCTGATCAACAGCAAGAAAACGAAATAACGACGACGCAAGCCGCTCCCGCTGCACCGGTTGCGTCGGACCAAGTCTCGGCGCCCGCGCAAGCCTCGGCTCCTGTGACGCCTAAGGCTGCTTCGACGCCTACGCCTGTAGCGGCTGAGAAGGCCGTGCCTGCAACTGGTGAGGAGGCTGCTCCGGCAAAGCCCAAGCGCATGCGCCGCACGGCCAAGCCTGCCGCTGACGGCGAGGAGGTCACCAAGCCCAAGCGCCGTACCACGCGCACGACGCGCGCCAAGCGCACCGTTGCAGCTGACTCCTCGGCGTCGATTTCCGATGAGGTCGCGCAGGCACGTGCGTTGGCGCAGATTAGCGAGGCTCAGGTGGTGCGCGCCCGCCGTCGTGCTGCCGAGCGCGAGGCCGCGGCTCTGACCGAGCTTGCAGCTCCGTCTGTGCCCGAGACCCCTGCCGCCACCGAGACCCCTCCTGCCGACCGAGAAGCCGGCAACGCGCACACGCCGTCGCACGGCTGTTAAGGCCGAGCAGGTTGCTGAACTGGTAACCCCCGAGCTCACTGAGGCTTCGGTCCGTTCCACGGCAGGGGAGGGCGCATCGCCTGCTGAGCACGCTGCGTCTGTCGAGGCCAGCGAAGTTCCCGTTGTCGATCCGGCTTTGCGCCCGCACCGTCGCGGTCGCAAGCCCAAGGCCTTCGTCGAGGCAGAGAAGGCCGCAGCCGCAGCTGCAGCCGCTCGGGATGCTGCGGCGACCGCCGAGTCTGCAACCGCTGCCGATGTACCCGTCCAGGATGCTACGACTTCCGAGGCCGCTCCCGCCGATGTCGAGCCCGCCGACGTCCGTCCTGGTCGCAGCCATCGTACTGCTGCTAAGCGCACGTCCAAGGCCAAGGCTGCCAAGAAGGGTGCGTCCGAGGATTCCGCCGAGACGACCGCCGATGCATCGACTGATGCCGCCGAGCCCCAAGACGTCGAACAGTCTGCGTCCGAGAAGCCCAAGCGCGGTCGTAAGAAGTCCGCTAAGGCCAAGGCGTCCGAGCAGCAGGCTGATGCCGAAGCGCAGATTGATTCCGGCGCCGAGGCCAATGACGCCGCTGCGGCCAATGCCGGCGCCGCCGCAACCGATGGTGCCGCCCCCGCTGAGGGCGAAGACGGCACTCGTTCCAACCGTCGCCAGCACAAGCGCAACGAGGAGCGCAACGATCGCAAGGACGAGCGCAACAACGACCGTCGCAACCGTCAGCGCGATCGCAAACAGCGCAACAAGGAGCGCAACGCCGCCCCCACCGAGCCCACGCTTTCGCGTGAGGAGCTCGCTGCCATGAGGGTCGCCGAACTGCGCGAGAAGGCCAAGGAGTTCGAGATCGAGACGACCGGCAAGAAGAAAGCCGAGCTCGTCGAAGAGATCTACGTCACCGCTGCGAAGGCCGAGGGCTTCCGCGATATCAAGGGCATTCTGCAGATTCGCCCGGACAGCTCCGGCATCATCCACGCCCATGGCTACATGAAGTCCAACGACGACGCCTTCGTGCCCGCCTACCTCATCCGCTCCGCGCGCCTGCGCACGGGCGACGTCATCGAGGGCTCGCTGCGTCCTTCGCGCGGCGGTGACAAGCGCGCCGGCCTCGCCAAAATCACGACCGTCAACGGTCTGGACCCCGAGCAGATTCGCAACCGTCCCAAGTTCGGCGACCTCACCCCGGTCTATCCCAACGAGCCGCTGCGCATGGAGCACGGCAAGGACTCCATTACCGGTCGCGCCATCGACATCGTGTCGCCGATCGGCAAGGGTCAGCGTGGCCTGATTGTGTCCCCGCCCAAGGCAGGCAAGACCACGATTCTCAAGAAGATTTGCCAGTCAATCTCGATTAACAACCCCGAGGTGCACCTCATCTGCCTGCTCGTCGACGAGCGCCCCGAAGAGGTCACTGATATGCAGCGTTCCATCAAGGGCGAGGTTGTGGCGTCAACCTTCGATATGCCCGCCGACAACCACACTCGCGTGGCAGAGCTTGTCATCGAGCGCGCCAAGCGCATCGTGGAGCTGGGCGGCGATGTTGTGGTGGTGCTCGACTCCATCACGCGTCTTGCCCGCGCCTACAACTTGGCGGCGCCCGCCTCAGGCCGCATCCTTTCGGGCGGCGTCGATTCGGCGGCACTGTATCCTCCCAAGCGCTTCCTGGGTGCAGCCCGTAATATCGAGAACGGTGGCTCGCTCACCATCCTGGCCTCTGCCCTCATCGACACCGGTTCCAAGATGGACGAGGTCATCTTTGAGGAGTTCAAGGGCACCGGCAACATGGAGCTTAAGCTCGATCGCGAACTGGCCGACCGCCGCATCTTCCCGGCTATCGACCCCGTTGCCTCCGGTACACGAAACGAGGACCTGTTGGTCGACGAGCAGATGCGTCCGTTTGTCTTTGGTCTGCGTCGCATTCTTGCCGGCATGAACAACACCGAGCGCGCAGCCGCGTCGTTCATCAAGGGTCTTAAGGGCACCAACACCAACCAGGAGTTCCTGGTGCGTTCGGCTAAAAAACACAGCGACTACGAGCAGACGTTCTAGGTTGTCATCCACACGCAGCGATAGTCATCAATGCGATAGAGGGTCGGGGCTTTGAGCCTCGGCCCTTTTCCATATCGGCGCTCTGCGCTTATTTTTGACCATAAGACTGGCAAGCAGCAGGTTTCCCGTTTCAATCCGGCATCGTCGCTTGCAATCGACAGGGCGGTTTCGCATAATAGCTTTTAAGCTTCGCGACGGAAAACGCAGATGAAACGAACCATATACCGTTGCTTTGGGGCATAGCCCCGCTTCATCTTCTCTCGCGCAGCCAACTGAATGATGCGATTTGGGTGCTGGAAGATGGGGAGAGCTCATGGCTTCTTCTGATGCAACACAACGAGCAGTCCTTGCCGGACTTTCGTGCGGGATCGGCCTTGCCGCTCCCGTGGTTATGTATGCCGCGACGCTGCCGTTTTCGTCGGTGAACGAGACGGTCGTGGCGGGTGCGGTTCCCTTCGCCGTGGGCGCGGTGGCGGGCGTGGGTATCTATGCCGCCTCGCTGGGTATTTCCGAGTACCGTGCGCAGCGTGAAGAGCGTCTGTTCCAGCCCGATGCCATGGGCGGTGCCGCCAATCTCAATCAGCATCAAAGCGAGTTCAAGACAGCCTCGATTCCAGCCCAGCAGCAGGATGCGACTCCTTACACTGCGGCTTCTGCTTCTCAGACTCAGTCGGAGCAGTCTACCTCGGCATTCCTTTCCGGCCTGACCGGTGCGTTCCAGCGCCGTCATGCCGATGATGGTGTTCCTACCATCGCTCGAGCCGCAGATGCTATGGACGAGGCCGAGGCTTGGTCCATGATCGACAGTATGCTCGACGACGATTCGCCGGTGAGCTGCGACCCTGCACACTCGCGCGACGTCTATCAAGTCGCCATCGACGAGCTCACCAACGGCGGGCAGACCGGCTCCTTCAATCGCGACGACATCGCCGCCGCGGCACGCGCCGTATCGGGCTCCCAGGCCGCCCCTGCGGGCAGCACGGCGGCTTTCGTGGCACTCGTCGCCAACGCGGCAGCCAATAACGCCTACAGCGCTACCTCGGCGGACGCGAACGCTTCTGCCGACAATTCGTACGTTGATGAAGCCATGACCGCGGACGAGGAGGCCGTTGCCGCCCGCCGTGCCGCCGAAAGCTCGCTTTGGGGCGCTCCTGCCCAGCAGCAGGCGGCTGAGGCTGCGCCGTACAATGCAAACCTCGCCAGCATGCCTATCATCTCCGGTGCTGCGGACATCGATCTCGATGACCTCGATGAGCCTGCAGCCATCACCGCATCGATTGATGCCCAAGATCGCATCGACACCGGCGACCTTCCGGACGCCTCGCTCGAGGTTGATGTCCCCATGGCCGATTACTCGGGCCACGAGGACATGTGGGCCGCCGCCACCGCGATTCTGGATGAGATTGACGAGCCCGCTCCTGTTGCAGCCCCCGCTCCCGTCGCTGCCCCTCAGCCTGCTGCCCCCGCCTATGTCGGCCGTCACAGCGCTGTGTTCCCCGAGGATACCGCCCGTATCTCACGCGAGAGCATCGAGCGGGCCGAGGCTATTGCCGCCGGTATTATGGAAAATCGTCGTCACGAGCGCGTCAATCAGATCCTCGAGGAAGAGATCGAGCGCCTGCAGTCCTCTACCGTCAAGCGTACGGGTCGTGCCTATCTGAGCGTAATCGAGGGCGGTACCGCCAGCTTCGCGCCGCTCCGCGCGGAGGCATAACTTCTGCATGGTTAAGATCAATCGAAAATGGGCGGTCGTGACCTGCCTGATGGCGCTCTTGATCTGGGGTAATTCGCTGGTTCCCGGCTCGGGGTCGGGCTCGCTGAGCCTAACGGTCATGGAAGCTATCCGCGGTTTCCTGCACGGCGTGGGACTTCCATATGAATGGGTGACTAACTTTGTTGTTCGCAAGTGCGCGCATTTTACCGAGTATATGGTGCTCGGCATCCTGGCAACGCACGCCTTTGATTTTGAGGGCCGGCGTACCTTTGACGTGCTGCTGCCCACGGCGGTGTTCCTGCTGCTGATTCCCTCGATCGACGAGACGATTCAACTTTTTGTGCCGGGACGCGCCGGCATGATCACCGATGTGATGATCGACTGCTGTGGAGCGGCAACGGGCGTTGTGCTCCGATATCTCTTACGGTCGCTGATATGCGCCAAAAAAGCCGCCTAGGACGTAATGTTTGGTCCTAGGCGGCCTTTTTTATTTGAGGGCTTATATGGGGCGTGGTGGCGTCGTTCCGTAGGTTGGATTTGCCGAGCGCGCCACGCCCTGTGGGTGCGTCTGCTACTGAAGCGCCTGTGCGCCCAGGGCCAGGCAGCCCATGATGCCCTGCTTGCCCTCGAGGCTGTTGTTGACGATGTAGTTATCGATGTCGTTGACCTCGGGCGTGACGATATAGCCGTTGAGCATCTCGGCGCACTTCTTGCGCGCGAGCGGCACGATGGGGGTGTGGTCGGCCACGCCGCCGCCGATGATGATCTTTTGGCTTATAGGACAAAATGTGTGTCCACGTTGGGGGCATCGGCACAGGTCGATGCCCCTTTTTCAGCCGTTTAAATTCCGTGCCCGCTTTTAACCGCTCGGACAGAATGTGT
>CABQNA010000095.1 GCA_902465425.1 uncultured Collinsella sp. | reverse complement strand
GCACGGTGCCGCCGGACAGAACCTCGGCCGCACGACCCGGCTGCAAGAAAGCGTAACCCTCGCCCTCGACGGGACGGAAGCGGACCTTCTCGATGCGCAGCTGGGCGAGCAGCTCCTCGACAATGCCCTTGCCAAAGAAGAAGCGCAGCTTGCGGTACTTCATGTTCCAGGACTGCTCGCTCCACTGGCCCGAGAGCACGCCCGCCACGGACTTGGTCTCCTTGGGCAGGCTGGCGTTCTCGCGACCGTGGAACAGGCTGCCGACCTCGTACAGATGCACGTTGGGCGTGCCGTGCGCCTCGTTGTAGGCCACGGACTGCAGCAGGCCCGGCAGCAGCGAGCGACGCATCTCGGTCTGCTCGGCTACCAGCGGGTTCATGAGCACCACGGGGCAGCCGCGGCCCTCGGTGGACATGCCGATCTTCTCCAGGTCGCCCGGGGCGGCAAAGCCGAAGGTCGTGGTCTCGTTGAGACCGCAGGCGCGCAGGATCTCGCCGACCTTGCGGGTGAGCTTCTGCTCGCGGGTCAGGCCGCCGATGTGGTTCTTGGCAGCCGGGATGGTCGCCGTCACGCGGCCCATGCCCCACAGGCGCAGGACCTCCTCGATCAGGTCAATCTCGCGCGGCAGGTCGGGGCGGAAGCTCGGCGGAGTGACCATAAAGTCCTCACCGTCGCGCTCGACGGTGCAGCCCAGACGGGTGAGCGAGCGCTCGATAAAGTCGGGCTCGATGTCGGCACCGCAGATGGCATGCACGCGGGCCAGGCGCAGCTTGATGCTGTCGATGGTCTTGGGCGCGGGGAACACGTCGACATAGCCGGGAGCAACCTCGCCGCCGGCGATCTCCTCGATGAGAGCGCAGGTAACGTTGGCGACGTCCACGCAGCCGGTCTCGTCAACCTGGCGCTCAAAGCGAATGGAGGCGTCGGAGATCAGGGACAGGTCGCGGCTGGTGTGCGAGGTGCGACCGGCGTTGAAGCAGGCACTCTCGACCATCACATCGACGGTGTCGTCCTCGATCTCGGAATCCATGCCGCCCATAACGCCAGCCAGCGCCACGGGGCGCTCACCATCGGTGATAAGGCCCATGCCGGCGTCGAGCGTGCGCTCCTCGCCGTCGAGGGTCGTGAACTTCTCATCCTGCTGGGCGGCGCGAACCACCACGCGACGGTGGCCATCGCGCTCGGCAAAGGTGTCCAGGTCAAAGGCGTGCAGCGGCTGACCGGTGAGCATCATCACGTAGTTGGTGATGTCGACGATGTTGTTGTGCGGGCGCACGCCCAGGGCGTTGAGGCGCTTGACCATCCAGTCGGGCGAGGGGCCAACCTTCACGTTGCGCACGATGCGGGCGACGTAGCGGTCGCACAGGCCCTCGTCGGCAATCTCGACCGAAAGCTCGTCGTCGGTCGCGCGGCCGGTCTCGGCCTTGATGGCAGGCAGCTCAACGTGGAAATCGCGGTCGAAGATGGCGCCGGTCTCGCGGGCCATGCCGATCATGGACAGGCAATCGGGACGGTTGGGCGTGATCTCGCAGTCAAGCACGGTATCGCTCGAGCCCACGTACTCGGCAAACGGCATGCCGCAGGGCGTATCCTCGGGCAGGATCATGATGCCGGAGTGGTCGCCGCCCAGGCCGAGCTCGCGCGCGGAGCAGTTCATGCCCATGGACACGACGCCGCGAAGCTTGCTCTTCTTGATCTTGACGTCACCGGGAAGCACGGCGCCAATCATGGCCGTGACGATGTGGTCGCCGGCCTCGAAGTTCTGCGCGCCGCAGACGATCTGCAGCGGAGCGGGGTTGCCGTCGGCGTCGAGGTTCTTGTCGCCCACGTCGACCGAGCACACATACATATGGTCGCTATCGGGGTGCGGGGTCTTGGTGAGCACCTTGGCGGTCACCACGTGGTCGAAGGACTCGCCCACGGTGTCGATCGCCTCAACCTCGGTGCCGGTACGGATATATTCGTCCGAAAGGGTCTTGGGATCCTCCGGAATATCGATCATGGTCTTGAGCCAGTCGTAAGAAACGCGCATGTAGCTCTCCTAGTTCTTAATCTCCGCATAGGGAGGAATATCAAATGAAGACGTTCGCCTTAGGGTTGTCCAGGTGCCCCAGGTTGGCGTGAAAGAGGAGCGACGCGTACTAAAGGTACGCGAGCGACGGTTTGAACGCCAAGATGGGGTGCCTGGGCAAGCCTAAAATTGGTTCAAGAAGCGCATATCGCCAGTCATCAACGTGCGCAGGTCCGGCAGGTCGTAGCGTAGGGCCGCGACGCGCTCGGCGCCAATACCGAAGGCGAAGCCGGTGTACTTCTCGGGGTCGATGCCGCAGTTGATAAGGACGTTGGGGTCGACCATGCCGCAGCCCAGGATCTCGATCCAGCCGCTGTGCTTGCAGAAGTTGCAGCCCTTGCCGCCGCACACGTGGCAGCTCACGTCCACCTCGCAGGAAGGCTCGGTGAAGGGGAAGAAGTGCGGGCGGTAACGCGTCTTGCGATCCTCGCCAAACATGCACTTAACAAAGTAGTCGAGCGTGCCCTTGAGGTCGCCAAAGGTGATGCCCTCGTCGACGACCAGGCCCTCGATCTGGTTGAACTGCGGCAGGTGGCAGGCGTCGGCCGTGTCGGGACGATAGACGGTGCCCGGGCAGATCATGTAGATGGGCGGCTTTTGCGACTCCATGGTGTGGATCTGTACGCCCGAGGTCTGGGTGCGCAGCAGCACGTCGGACTCGCCGTGGGCGTGAGCCTCGGGATGCGCGACGCTGCCGGGGTTGTTGTCGACCACGTAGAAGGTATCGCGGGCCGAGCGGCTCGGGTGATCCATGGGAGCATTGAGCGCAGTGAAGTTGTAGTAGGAGGTGTCGACCATGGGGCCGGACTCGACGGTGTAGCCGATGCCGCAGAAGATGTCCTCGGCCTCCTCGATGATCTGCTTGATCAGGTGCTGGTGACCGATTTGCGGACGGATGCCCGGCAGCGTGATGTCGACGGCCTCGTGCTCGAGTGCGTGCTTGAGGGCGGCGGCCTTCATCTCGGTGGTGCGCTCGTCGAGCATGCCCTCGATCAGCTGGCGCATCTCGTTGGCGCGCTTGCCCATCATGGGACGATCCTCGGGGGCGAGCTTGCCCATCATGCGCATCAGGCCGGTGATGCGGCCCTTGCGGCCGAGCAGCTCAACGCGCGCGGCCTCGAGCTTTGCGGCGTCGTCGGCGCCTGCGACGAGCTCCTTGGCCTCTTCCTCGAGTTTGACCAGATCATCAATCAGACTCATGTCTTCCCTTTCGTCTCTCGCGCTCCTCGCTTGCCGAGGCGGCTGCCGCCGTCTGACGTTGCGAAAACGCGGCCCGGTTCGGTAACAAAAAACCGCCCTCGGGCATGTGCATTGCCCAAGGACGGTTGAATTCCGCGGTACCACCTTGTTTGACCCGACGGATGTCTGGCCCGTCGCGCCCACTCTTTGCCCCTTGTCGCGAGGCTCACGGCTTCCCTACTGGGGACATCGCCGCCACTGGCCGCGCGCCCGTTGAGGTTGCTGCTCGGGAGTGAACGCTTGGCCCTTGTCACCGCAGGAAGGCTTACAGCCCATGACCTTCCCTCTCTTGCCGGCGACGCGGCGGGCAAAACCCTCTCCGTCAACGCATTGGGCTATAGGATAGCACATTGTGTGGGTGTATCGCCGCGTTCCGTTTTGTTCGTGCTGGGTACAAGGCAGGTAGCTGTGCAAACTGGCCGTGCGCCCATCCGTGGCGCTCGGCTCGCGAGATCAAGGATAAGGTATGGGAAAGAAGCACGATAAGAAGGCCCAGCCCGCAGCGGGCAAGACGCCCAAAGGCATGAAGGTCGATAAGGCCGTCAGAAAATTCCGCAAGCTCGAGGGCAAGCTGTGGACCCGCGAGTACCTGCTCAAGATTGCCGAGTTTGACGGCGCGACCATTGCCCCCGCCAACGGCGCCGCAGCGCGCGCCGACGCCATGGGCACCCTTGCCGGCGAGCATCATAAGCTCCTGACCAGCGAAAAGTCTGTCGAACTTGTGCGCTCGCTGGCACGCGAAACCGTCGCCGGCGGCAAGATCGACGACCCGCAGCTGCTCGACGAGATCCGCGTGCTCGGCCGTGACCAGCGCGAAGCGAGCGTCATTCCCACCGAGGAGGCCGAGGCCTGGACCAGGCTCACCTGCGAGGCCGACGCCGTGTGGCACAAGGCCAAGACGGCCAATGACTGGGCGAGCTTTGAGCCCTATGTGGATAGAATCGTCGCCCAACTTAAGCATCAGGCCGAGCTCATGGACCCCAAGCGCGACCCATACGATGTTTGGCTCGACCAGTACGAGCGCGGCCTTTCCGCCAAGAGCTTCGATGCGTTTTGCGATGAGGTCAAGGCGACGGTCGTGCCGCTCGTGCACGCCATCGGCGAGCGCGGACAGCAGCCCACTGCCGACTTTTTGCACGCGCATGTGCCCGAGGCCGCCCAGCGCGCCATGAGCTTTGACCTGATGAAGCTCGTCGGCCTTAACCTGGACGACACCACACTCGCCTTTACCGAGCATCCGTTTAGCGAGGGCTTTGCCGTGGGTGACGCGCGCATTGCCACGCACATCTACGAGGACGACTGCATCTCCAACGTCTACAGCATCATCCACGAGGCCGGTCACACCATGTACGAGCTGGGCGTCAATCCCGCCTATGCGCGCACCTGTCTGGAGGGCGGCACCTCCATGGGCATCCACGAGAGCCAGAGCCGCTTTTTCGAAAACACCGTGGGTCGCAGCCGCGCCTTTATGGGCCCGCTGCTCGAGGTACTGCGCCGCCACGCGCCCGAGGTCTATGGCAGCGTGGACGAGGATACGCTCTACCACGCCGTGAATATCGCACAGCCGTCGCTGATCCGCACCGAGGCGGACGAGCTCACCTATCCGCTGCACGTTATGGTGCGCTACGAGATTGAGCGCATGCTGTTTGCCGGCGAGGCCACGGCCAAGGACATCCCCGCGCTTTGGAATCGCTTTATGGACGAGTACCTGGGCATTCCCGTTCCCGACGACACGCACGGCTGCCTGCAGGATACGCACTGGAGCGGTGGCTCGTTTGGCTACTTCCCCACCTATGCGCTGGGCAGCGCCTACGACGCCATGTTTGTGCCGGCCATGTGCCGCGACGGCGTCGACCTTACCGATGCCTGCGCGAGCGGTGATCTGGCGCCCGTCCGCGCCTGGCTGGGCGAGCACATTTGGCAGTGGGGCCGCGCCAAAGACGCGCCGGAGCTCATCAAGGGCGCCTGCGGCATGGCATTCGATGCTCGTTACTACTGCAGCTACCTGCAGGACAAGTTCACCACGCTCTACGAGCTGTAAAGCTTAGGCGACACGCCAACGCAAAGGGGACGCCGCGGAACCAATCCGCAGCGTCCCCTTTTTTCACCCAATAACTAGGTACCCAATGACTAGTTCGTTGACGCTAATGTCTTGGCAACGTCAGCGAAAACGGCCCCAAGCGAGCAAGGTGACGTGAAATGAAAGGGCACTGACCTTCTGGTCGCGCCCTTGAAATTGAACGTCAGATTGCCGCTTGGGGCCGTTTGCAGCGTCGAGCAGCTACGCGGTTTGGTAAAACCGCGTAGCTATAAAGCCTCGAGCGCGTTGGCGATGCGCTTCATGGCGGCATCGGCGGATGCTTGGTCGGGCGCCTCGGCCAGCACGCGGATAACCGACTCGGTTCCGCTCTTGCGCACGAGCACGCGGCCCTCGCCTGCCAGCGCAACCTCGGCCTCGGCGATGGCGTTTTGCACGCCCATATTCTCGAGCGCGGCGTCCTTGTCCGCCACGTGCACGGCCACCTGCGCCTGTGGCAGCAGCTTGCACGGAGCCGTGAGCTGCGAGAGTGTCTCGCGCTCGGCACGAATCACTTCCATCACACGCAGCGAGGTCATAATGCCGTCGCCCGTGCGCTCGATATCGCCAAAGATCGTATGGCCCGTCTGCTCGCCGCCCAGGCTGTAGCCGCCCTCGCGCATCTTGGCATACACGTGACGGTCGCCCACGCCGCTGGTCACGGCGCTCAGTCCGGCAAGCTCCAGCGACTTGACCAGACCAAAGTTGCTGGCGATCGTCGGTACCACGGTACCGCCCGAGAGACGCCCGTGCTTGTTCAGATACACGCCGCACACGTACAGGATTTGGTCGCCGTCTACCACGCGGCCGCGCTCATCCACGGCCAGGCAGCGGTCGGCATCGCCGTCATAGGCAAAACCCACGTCCAGGCCCTGCTCCACCACGTGACGCTGCAGGCGCTCCATATGCGTGGAGCCGCAGTCCACATTGATGTTAAA
>CABQNA010000094.1 GCA_902465425.1 uncultured Collinsella sp. | reverse complement strand
GCACGACCTTAAGGTGGTGGCGTGCGATGAGCCGGCGCTCGTCAACGTCGATGCGCGCCTGATGGTGCAGCTGGTGGTCAATCTGGTGAACAACGCCATCACCTATACGCCCGCAGGCTCGCATATCATGATTTCGATTAGCGTCGACGATGGACGCGTGGCGTGCTCGGTGGCCGATGATGGTCCGGGCATCGCACCCGAGGATCGCGAGCGGATCTTTGAGTCGTTCTATACCGCCAACCATGGTCTGGCCGACAGCCACCGCAGCGTGGGCCTGGGTCTTTCGCTCTGCCGTTCCATTGCGTTGGCACATGGCGGTAGCATAGAGGTTGCTGCGGCGGACCCGCACGGTTCGGTCTTTACGATTGAGCTTCCCGTCGCCGACGTTTCGTTTGATAAGGAGTAGCGCTGTGCCGAACTCTGCCGTAAAACCGCTCATCTTGGTCGTTGAGGACGATCCCGCTGTCCGCAACCTTATCGTTGCCGCGCTCGAGGCGCACGGCTTGCGCCATATGGCTGTGGAGACCGCCCATGCCGCCGCCTCATCGCAGGCACCGAGCATCGTGCTGCTCGATCTGGGCCTGCCCGATATGGATGGCGTCAAGGTGGTGGAGTCGGTGCGCGCATGGTCGGGCATGCCGATCATCGTGGTCTCGGCGCGCAGCGAAGATGCGGACAAAATCCGCGCGCTCGATGCCGGTGCCGACGACTATCTGACCAAGCCGTTTTCGGTCGAGGAACTGCTCGCGCGCATTCGCACGACGCTCAGGCGCCTTTCGTATGCGCAAACGGGCGGCGTTGTCTCCGAGGGCTCGTTCGATACCGGTGAGCTGCATATCGATTTTGATGCCGGCATTGCCACGATGGATGGCGAGGAGTTGCACCTGACGCCGATTGAGTACAAGCTCCTGTGCCTGCTGGCGCATAACGCCGACAAGGTACTGACGCACCAGTTTATCCTGCACGAGATTTGGGGCACGGCAACAAAGAGTGACCTGGCAAGCCTGCGCGTCTTTATGGGTACGCTGCGTAAGAAGATCGAGTCCGACCCCGCGCATCCGCGCTATATCCAGACGCACGTGGGTATTGGTTACCGATTGGTCATCCAGGGATAGGTCGGCATCCGCCATCCCAATATGAGTTGCGGTGAAATAGGGTCTAAATTTGCCTAATTCCAGGCAAAGCAGTCCGTATTCCACCGCAACTTTGTTTATTTGCCCTTGGGCTTGCTGGCGTAGAACTTCTTCTTTTTGGGCTTGCCGGCGGGGGAGGGTTTGCCGTTGCCGCGCGGCCCTCGGTCTCCGGCCTGCGCGTGCGCGGGCGCCGTTGTGCGAGGCTTGCGGGCTTCGGGGTTGCGCAGCTCCTCGACACGCTCGGCAATCTCCTCGGCGCTAAAGCCGACCTCGGCCATGGCGTCCTCAATGGGCAGGCGGCGCACGATATAGCAGTGGTGCACCTTCTGGTTGCGTGCGAAATCCTCGGGGATGGTCTGCGCCGTAATGTCCTCCAACACCACGCCCGCGCGCGCGAGCTTGCGTGTCTCGGGGCGGAAGCCGCGCAGGTTGCAGCTAAAGATGGCATGTCCGCCCTGTGCGAGCAGGCGCGATACGCCGGCCAAAAGCTCAACATGGTCGCGCTGGACATCCCAGGTACGGCGGCCCATCTTTGACGAGTTCGAGAACGTGGGCGGGTCGACAAAGATCAGGTCCCAGCGGTTGCGCGTCTGGCGCTGGTCGCGAATCCAGGCGAGCACGTCGTCGCGCACAAAGTGATGCTGTGACCCCACAAAGCCGTTCTGGCGCATATTGCGCTCGGCCCAGTCCAGGTAGGTGTTGGAGAGGTCGACCGTCACGGTCTCCTCGACGCCGCCGTCGGCCGCATAGCAGGTGGCGGTGCCGGTGTAGGCGAACAGGTTGAGGAAGCGGCGCGCCTGTTTGGCGTGCTCGCGCACCAGGTTGCGGGTGACGCGGTGATCCAAGAAGATGCCCACATCCAGGTAGTCATCAAAGTTGACGGCAAAGGTGAGTCCACCCTCTTCGATGAGCGGCAGGCGACGGCGTGCGATGTTGGCGCGCTCGCCCGAGCCGCCCTTGCCGGCGCCCTGCTTGCCGTACTGCGAGCCGCCGCGCGAACGCATGCGGGCCTTGGCGTGCACGTGCTCGGCCGGAACATCAAGGATGCGCGGTGCGATGGCCAAGATGTCGAGCATGCGGGCCTGGGCCAGTGCGGGGTCGATGGTCTTAGGTGCGGCGTATTCGGCAATGACGAGCCAGCGGCCCGGCGTCTGCGGGCAGCCCTCGTACAGGTCGATGGCGGCGGAGTAGTCGGGCAGGTCGGCATCGTAGACGCGGTAGCAGCTCACGCCCTCGCGCTTGGCCCACTTGCGGCGCAGGCGCGCGTTCTTGCGCAGGCGGTTGGCGAACTGCTCGGACCCGGGGATGAGCACGGGCAGCGGCTTGCCGTCACCCAGATCGAGCATGGCGGCAGGCTCGGGCATGGCGGGGGCGGCGCCTTCGTCGTTGGCTTCGTTGGCATCCGCAATCTCGGCCTCGGCATCCGCGCTGGTCGCAGCCTCAAACGCTGCGGCGGCGTGGTCGAGCGAAGGCCAGACTTCGACGGTCGCCTCCTCGTTGTTGGGCATGACGGCGATCGAGTGCGCGGGCTCGGCGTGGAGCGCGCGGGCCAGCAATCCGTCGCGGGTGAGCGCGGCGACCGGTGCCGAAGCGAGCTCGGGCGCGCGGCGCAGCTCGCCGACCAGCGTCATGGCGTCGTGCATGAGTGAAAGCGGTGTCTCGGTGGTGTCTGCGACTACGGCGGCTCCGGCGACGGCGCCAGCATGGTCCAGCACGGTGGCGGACTTGGCGGCGCAAAAGTCGACAAAACGCTTGTAGCCGGCGCACTTGACCATGCGCTCGGCAGTCTTGCGGGCGGCGGGGTCGATGTCTACGGCCACGATGCGCGCCTGGCGCTCGCGCGCTGCCGTCTCGCGCTCGCGCGCCTCGGTAAGCAGCTGTTCCCACAGGGCGGCGTCGTGCAGCTGCCAGCCCTCAAAGCCCCAGCGCTCGCGTGCGGCGCCCGGGGCGCGGTCGGTCAGAATGTTTACGGCCTCCAGCAGCAGGCCGCCGCCGGCGCATGAGGCGTCGATCAACGTGGGTAGGGCCTCGTTCTCGTAATCGTCGGCCGTCAGCTCGCGCTCGCACAGTGCGGTCCAGCCGACCTGTGCCAGCACCAGGGCGGCGTAGTCGGGGCGCAGCACGTGCGTGCCCTCGCCGGCGCGGGTCGCTGCGGGCGGCAGGCGTTTGAACAGCGGGTCGCCCGAAAGGTCCAGGCTAATGCTCGCGCGACGCTGACGCAACGAAAGCAGCAGGTGAACATCGGGGTCGGCGGCGTCGACATCGGCACGACGGCCCGTGGCCTCGGCCAGACGGTCGCACAGCGCGTCCTTGGCGCGCAGGGCCGAGAAGCGCGTGTTGCGCAGCTGCTCGGTCACGCCGCGGGCGGTGATGGCAATGGTGGCGCCGGGGCGGACGATGTTCTCCCAAGCGATGTCGTAAACGCCGTCGTACAGTTCATCGGCATCCTGCGCCTCAAAGCGCCCGAGTACCACGAACACGCGGCTCGCCAGGCGTGACCACAGACAGGCGCGGTAGCCTTCTTCGAGCTCGCCCTCAAATGTAGCGCGGCCCTTCAGCCGGCGAACATGCGAAAGCCCGAGGCGTTTAAGCTCATCGGCGAGTGCGGACTCAAAGCCCTCGGGGCAGCTTGCGTAAAATTCCATGGGTGACCTCTCTGGTTGCGTCGCTCCATTATATGATGGATACTTCGTTTACTCTCGCCCCCGAAAGGAACCCATATGATTGATGCGTGCCCCGATTCCGCCGTGCTCTTTTTTGACGTGGACGGCACGCTGACGTCGTTCGATCCCGACAACATGACCGACAAGGACTTTTCGGCGGTTCACCCCTCGCAGGCGGTCGTCGAGGCGTTTCATCGTCTGCGCGACGCGGGACACCAGGCATTTATCTGCACGGGTCGTCCCTTGTGGCTGATTGCCGATGGCCTGCGCGCGCTGAACCCGGCGGGTGTCGTTGCCATGGCGGGAGCGACGCTCGAGGTCGAGGGCCGCGTGGTACACGAGGACTGCTTTGATGAGGACGTTATCGAGGAGCTGGCACGCCGTATGGCCGCGGCAGGGATTGAAGCCTTTTTCGAGACCAACGTGGCTACCTTTGCCCTGGAACCCGCGGGTGTTGAGCAGCCGTCTCTGATCGGCACTTCTGTGGTGCACAGCGCCGAGGAGATGCGCGTCGACGGCCGTCTGCGCGTGGGCAAGGTATGCCTCAATGTGCCCAGTTTGGCTCGCGTAGCCAATGATGACGGCTTTATCGATCGCGAGTTTGAGCTGTGCAACACCGGTGGTCAGAATCGCGAGCTGAGTCCCAAGGGCATTGACAAGGGCGTGGGCGTGGCGCGAGCGCTGGCGTATCTGGGCCGCACTGGCAACGCGCGCACCTTTGGCTTTGGCGATTCGGGCAACGACTTGGGCATGCTCGCTGCCGTCGAGACGGCTGTCGCCATGGGTAACGCCATGCCTGAGGTCAAGGCGGTCGCCGACTACGTGACCGACGATGTCGCACACGACGGTACCGTCACAGCGATGCAGCATTTCGGCCTCATCTAATGAATCCCGCGTTCTGACGTTTGCTCAAACTGCGACTCTTTGCTTTTGCATGCTCAATCGATTTATCAATCCAAACACTGAGGTGTTTATACCGTTCGCCGAGAAGATAAAAAACCGCAGCTCAAGCCTTGATAAACGTAGGTAAAGTGTTTAGCAGTTTATCGGCCGTATGCTAACGAAAGGAATCAGGCAGATGGCAATCAAGGTGTTCGCTGACGGTGCAAACCTCGAGGGCATGCTCGACATGTACGAGAACGGCAACGTTCAGGGTTTCACGACCAACCCGTCCCTTATGAAGAAGGGCGGCGTGACGGATTACCGCGCGTTTGCCAAGGAGGTCCTGGCCCACATCACCGATGTGTCCGTCTCGTTTGAGGTCTTTGCCGACGACGTCGAGACCATGGAGGTCGAGGCGCGCGAGATCGCTACCTGGGCCGAGAACGTCTACGTCAAGATTCCGTGCGTGACCACCAAGGGCGAGTCCACCGCCGAGCTGGTGCGCAAGCTTTCGGCCGACGGCATCAAGGTCAACGTCACCACCATCTTTACGCCTACGCAGGTTGATGAGATGGTCGAGGCCGTTGACGCCGAGACGCCGTCCATCATCTCGCTCTTTGCCGGCCGTATCGCCGATACCGGCGTCGACCCCATTCCGTTTATGACGGAGTCGGTCAAGAAGGCCGCCGCAAAGCCCAACTGCGAGGTCCTGTGGGCGTCCACGCGCGAGCTCATTAACATTTACCAGGCAGAAGCCTGCGGTTGCCAGATCATCACGGTGCCCAACAGCATCCTGGCCAAGCGCAAGAATATCGGTCGCGACCCGTACGAGGTCTCGCTCGACACCGTCCGCGGCTTTGCCAAGGATATCGCGGCGCTCGGTTTCCATATCCTGCCGTAGCGCGAACACCGACTGTACCGTGGGCTGTTCGCCCCGGCCTTTCCTTTCCCTATCGCTCACGCGCTCCGCGAGGATCGCGCTAGGCAAAGGAAAGGCCGGGGCTGCCGGCACGAGCTTGCCAGCAAGTTGGCGATTGGCTTCCATATCCTGCCGTGGGCAAAGGTACCCCCGCCTGCGCCGTGCAAAATTGAGAGTATTCAGCAAGGTAAAGGTCTTTATCAGTTGACCGAAGCATGGAACGGCCCCCGTTTTGGCTCTGACGACGCTAAAACGGGGGCTGTTTTTTGCTTTTTCGTCTCTGAGGGGCATCCGGAACGGTGGAATTTGCAGAATACTCGCGATTTTGCACATCGCTACAGGGGGTACCTTTGCTTTGGCGGTTTACTTTCCCTGCACCATGGTGAGGGAAATCTTCTTGCGGTCGCGGTCGACCTTCTCGACCCACACCTTGACCGTATCGCCGACGCGCACCACATCGCTCGGGTGCTTGACGAAGCGGTTGGCCAGCTTGGAGATATGCACGAGGCCGTCCTGGTGCACGCCCACGTCAACGAAGGCGCCAAAGTCGACGACGTTGCGCACCGTGCCCTTGAGTTCCATGCCAGGCTCCAGGTCGTCGATGGAAAGCGCTGAACGGCTAAAGACCACCTCGGGCGCATCGTCGCGCGGGTCGCGGCCGGGCTTCTTGAGCTCGTTGACAATGTCGATGAGCGTGAGGGTGCCGCAGTCCAGGTCGCTAGCCAGCGTCGAGATGCTGCCCAAACGGCGCTCGATGTCGGGTACGCCGCCGCGGCTGAGCTCACTGGCCGCCACGCCGG
>CABQNA010000093.1 GCA_902465425.1 uncultured Collinsella sp. | reverse complement strand
CGGCGAGCATATGCGCTTCGTGGCGACGGATGGAGCCGCGAGCGTGCCGGCCATTATGTTCCGCGTGCCGCAAATCGATAAACTCATCAACTGCGACAGCGCCGTCGACTTGGTGTTCGAGGCCGTGGCCGAGCATTGGCAGGGACGTGTGAAGCCCAAGCTCATGATCAAAGATGTCTTGGTCCGCGATACCACGGCGCCCAATATCGACGATCCGGCATGTGAGCTTCGCCGCGGCGTGCAACCGGCGGATTCTGGCCTGCGCCTGGAGTCGCGTAAACGCGAGACGCTCGCCCAGCTTTCTTATACCGAGCTCACGCGCTCGCTTATCCATAGCTTTATCGGCTCGAATCAGCCACATCGCGCGCAGGTCGAGGCACTCGATGCTCTGGCCGATCACCAAAGTGTTCTGGCCGTCATGGGGACGGGGCGTGGCAAGTCACTCATCTTCCATGTGCACGCCGCGCGCGAGGCGGTCCTTCGTGGGCGTGCGAGCATCTTTGTCTATCCGCTGCGTGCGCTCGTTGCCGACCAGGCCTATCACCTCTCATCGACGATGGCTGCGCTCGGCATTGGCGTGGGCGTGTTGACCGGCGAGACCGTGAAAGCGGCGCGCGATGACGTGTTTGCCGGCCTGGCTTCGGGCCGCACCGGCATCGTACTCACGACGCCTGAGTTCCTGTCTATTCACCGCGATCGCTTTGCGCGTTCGGGGCGCATCGGCTTTGTCGTTATCGATGAGGCGCACCATGCCGGTCTTGCCAAGGGCGGCGACCGCAGCGCATACCTCGGCATGCCCGATATCCTCAAGGCCCTGGGCGATCCGGTCGTTATGGCGGCGACGGCCACCGCGACGGCTCCGGTCGTTGCGGAGCTTGCCCGCGTGTTGCCGATTACCCGTACGGTGGTCGACGAGACCGTGCGCGAGAACTTGCAGCTCGAGGACGACCGCGATCTTGCGAGCCGCGAAAACCGCCTGGTGTCCATCGTCGCGACGGGGGAGAAGACCGTCATCTACGTCAACTCGCGTGATCAGTCCGTGGCGCTTGCCAAGACGCTACGCAAACGCGTTCCCGACTACGCGTCACATATCGCCTTTTACAACGCGGGCCTTACGCGCATCGACCGCCATCGCGTAGAGGAGGCGTTTCGAGACGGCAGCCTTAGCTGCATCGTCTCGACATCTGCCTTTGGCGAGGGCGTCAACCTTCCCGATATTCGCCATGTCGTGCTCTATCACATGCCGTTTGGCGCGATTGAGTTTAACCAGATGAGTGGCCGCGCCGGTCGCGATGGACAGCCCGCCGTGATTCACCTGCTCTATTCGTCGCGCGACGCCCGCATTAACGAGCGCCTACTCGACTGCTATGCGCCCGAGCGCGACGAGCTCGTCACGCTCTATCGAGCGCTGCAGACCATGTGGCGCTCCAACCGTGGTAAGACGGGGGATGATTCATTCTGCGCAAGCGATATCGACATTGCGCAGATGTGCCTTGCAATCGACGCGCGCACGCCGGTCGATGAGCGCTCGGTGGCAAGCGGCCTGGGAATCTTCGAAGAACTCGGTTTCTGTCGCGTTTCGGGGTTTGACGACACCCGTCGCATCGCGATGGCCGAAAACCCCGGCCGCGTGCAATTGAGCAGGTCAATTCGCTATTTGGAGGGCTTGCGCTCGCGCATGGAGTTCTCGGCTTTCCGGAGCTGGGCGCTCGATTCGTGCGCTTCTGATATGCTAGCCAAAGTTAACCGCCCGATCGTACCGCGGGCCTAGGGGAAGGGGACCTCGATGGATGCCGCAGCCCGTACCGCCCATGATTCCACCCTCCAGCCGTTCTCGGAGATGGAGCACTATAAGCATGCCGATGAGCTGCCGCCCGAGATTATGGCGGACAGCTATGACAAGCTGGAGCGCCTGTGCCTCAAATATATGAATGAGGACGACTTTTCTAAGGTTGAGCAGGCCTACTGCTTTGCCGCCGAGAAGCACTGCAACCAAAAGCGCCGCTCGGGCGAGATGTACATTAACCATCCCGTCGAGGTTGCCATCATTTTGGCCGATCTCAAGATGGACTGCGATGTGGTGTGTGCCGCGCTGCTGCACGATACCGTCGAGGATACCGAGACCTCGCTCACCGATGTTTCCGGCCTGTTTGGCGATACGGTGGCCGAGCTCGTCGATGGCGTGACCAAGCTCACCAACATCGAAGTCGACAGCATGGACGAGAAGCAGGCGCTCACGCTGCGCAAGATGTTCCTCGCCATGTCCAAGGACATCCGCGTCATCATCGTTAAACTTGCCGATCGTCTGCACAACATGCGAACGCTGGCAGCCCTGCGCGAGGATCGTCGCCTGTTTAAGGCTCGCGAGACCATGGACGTGTACGCGCCCTTGGCCGACCGCCTGGGCATGAGCTCTATTAAGTGGGAGCTCGAGGACCTGTCCTTCTTCTACCTGGAGCCCGATGCCTACCAGCGCATCGCGCGCATGGTGGCTGAGTCGCGCGAGGTCCGCGAGCGCTACCTTACCGAGACCATCAAGACGCTTACCGATGAGCTCAACCGCATTGGTCTGGAGGACTTCCAGATCAACGGCCGTTCCAAGCACTATTGGTCCATCTACCAAAAGATGAAGCGCAAGGGCAAGGAGTTCTCCGAGATTTACGACCTGGTGGCGCTGCGCGTTATTACCCATTCGGTGCGCGATTGCTACTCCACGCTCGGTGCTGTGCATACGCTGTGGCACCCCATGCCTGGTCGCTTTAAAGACTATATCGCCATGCCCAAGGTCAATAACTACCAGTCGCTCCACACGACGGTCATCGGCCCCACGGCTCGTCCGCTCGAGATTCAGATTCGAACCTACGAGATGCATGAGCAGGCCGAGTACGGCATTGCCGCCCACTGGCTATATAAGAAGTCGGGCGGTTCGTCTGCGTCTAAGACCAATGATGCCCAGCGTCTGGACGACCAGATTAACTGGCTCAAACATTCGCTCGATTGGGCTGCGTCTGATGAGATTACCGACGCCAAGGAATACCTGCATTCGCTGAAGGTCGACCTCTTTGATCAGGAGATCTTCGTCTTTACGCCCAAGGGCGAGGTCATGGCGCTTCGTGCCGGCTCCACGCCGCTCGACTTTGCCTATGCCGTTCACACCGAGGTGGGAAACCATTGCGTCGGCGCCAAAATCAACGGTGCGGTGGCCCCGCTTACGCACGAGATCAAGACGGGCGATCGCGTTGAAATCCTGACTAACAAGAGTTCCAAGCCGTCGCGTGATTGGCTCAAGATCGTTAAGACACCTTCCGCCAAGTCAAAGATCCGCCGCTATTTTGCCGCTGCGACCAAGGACGACGACGCTGCTGCCGGCCGCGATATGCTGGCCAAGGACCTGCGTAAGCGTGGCTATGGCATTTCTACGCCGCGTTCAACGCGTGCACTCAACGCCGTGGCGGAGCAGTTTAACTTCAAGCAGCTCGAGGACCTGTTTGCCGCCGTCGGCGCCGGCAAGGTTGCCCCGCGCGCTGTGGGCAATAAGGTCGAGCAAATCTTGGACCCCAAGCCCGAGGAACAGCTCACCAAGGCCGAGGCTATCGCCGAGGTCGTGAAGCAGCCCGCTCGCGGCTCCAACCGCAAGCCGCAAAAGCGCGGCAAGAGCGCCAGTAACGGCATTATCGTCAAGGGCGAGAGCAACAGCGGCCTGCTGGTCCGTCTGGCTCATTGCTGCAACCCCGTGACGGGCGACGACATCGTCGGCTTCATCACGCGCGGTCGCGGCGTTTCGGTGCATCGCGCCAACTGCCCTAACGTCAAGGGTCTCATGGAACATCCCGAGCGCATGATCGATGTGGAGTGGGACGGCGCTGCCGACACCCTCTTCCAGGTCGAGATCGTGGTCGAGTGCCTGGACCGCATGGGCCTGCTCAAGGATGTCACCATTGCCATTGGCGATGCGGGCGGTAATATCCTTTCTGCCGCCACGTCGACCAACCGCGAGGGTATTGCAACCCTGCGCTTTATGGTCGAGATCTCGGACGCGAGCGGTCTGGATCCGCTGCTGGCTTCCATCAGCAGTGTCGATTCGGTCTACGACGCTCGCCGTCTTATGCCCGGCGAAGGCGGAGCTCAGCTCAAGCGCCGTGTGTAGGTGCGAGAGCCTCTCAGCATCATAGATAATTGGTTACGTTCGAGGCATCGTTTGGTGCCTCGAACGTATTTTAGAAGGAGGGTATGCGCATGGGCGATATGACTTTGGACCTGACACCCCGAGGTGCGGCTTCGATTGAGGCACTCGTCAACGGCCCGATTCAGACCAACAGCTACGCCGTGATTTCGAATGACGAGTGCTTAATCGTCGATCCGGCGTGGGAGGGCGAGCGTCTTGTGGAGCATATCCGCACCGCGCATCCCGAGGTGCGCGTACTCGGCTCTGTCTGCACGCACGGTCATGCCGACCATGTTGGCGGGGTTGCCGGGGTTCGAGCTGTCGTTGGCGACAGCGCACTATATGAGTTGTGCGCTAAGGACGTGACGGTACCTCGCGCAAATATCGAGGAGCAGCGCGCCATGTGGGGCATCGAGACGCCCGATCCGGGTGAGCCGACGCGCTTGCTTGCCGAGGGCGATACAATCGAGGTGGGCGACGTCTGCCTGCAGGTGATCGAGGCGCCGGGGCATACGCCGGGCGGCATCGTCCTGTTCGCCGCGACCGAGCAGGGGAACATCGCCTTTGTGGGCGACACGCTTTTCCCGGGCAGCCACGGTCGTACTGATCTTTCCGGCGGTGACGAGGCGGCGATTATGCGCTCGCTTTCCAAACTTGCCAAGACGCTTCCGCCCGATACCGTTTGCTTGACGGGCCATGGCGATTCGACCACGATGGCGCGCGAACTTATGCAGAACCCGTTTATGCAGATGTAGGCTCGAAGCCGTCTTTCGAACCACGAAGACCGCTCAATCGTCAAGCTATTTTCCCCAGTGGGTCGATTCTGTGGGGCAAACGGTCAAAATTTATCCAATCGGATGGTATTCGTGAACAAACGAACGTTTATGCTCGGGTATGTCGTGGTAAAATCTCAGGCGTTATCGGAGCAACCTTACAGGAGGTTTCTTTTATGCTCGTCAACGCAGCAGACATGCTCAAGAAGGCCGAGGCCGGCAAGTACGCTCTCGGTGCCTTCAACACCAACAACCTCGAGTGGACCCTGGCTATTCTCCAGGCCGCCGAGGAGGCCAAGTCTCCGCTGATCCTTCAGTGCACCGCTGGTGCCGCTAAGTGGATGGGCGGTTTCAAGGTCTGCGCCGACATGGTCAAGGCTGCCGTCGAGGCCACGGGCGTTACCGTTCCCGTCGCCCTTCACCTCGATCACGGTTCTTACGAGGACTGCTTCAAGTGCATCGAGGCCGGCTTCACGTCCATCATGTATGACGGCTCTCACGAGGAGACCTTCCAGCTTAACCTCGACCGCACCAAGGAGCTCGTTGAGCTTGCCCACTCCAAGGGCATGTCCATCGAGGCCGAGGTCGGCGGCATCGGCGGCACCGAGGACGGCGTGACCTCCAACGGCGAGCTCGCTGACCCCGCTGAGTGCAAGCAGATTGCTGACCTGGGCGTCGACTTCCTCGCCTGCGGTATCGGCAACATCCACGGCGTGTATCCCGCCGACTGGGCTGGCCTTTCCTTCGAGCGTCTGGGCGAGATCAAGGCCGAGACCGGCGACCTGCCCCTCGTTCTGCACGGTGGCACCGGCATCCCCGAGGATCAGATCAAGAAGGCCATCTCCCTGGGTATCTCCAAGATTAACGTCAACACCGACCTGCAGCTCGTCTTCGCCAAGGGCGTTCGCGAGTACATCGAGGCTGGCAAGGATCAGCAGGGCAAGGGCTTTGACCCCCGCAAGCTCCTCAAGCCTGGTCGCGACAACATCGTTGCCCGCACCAAGGAGCTCATGGAGGAGTTTGGCTCCGTCAACAAGGCGTAAGTAGCGGTTTAACTTTCCCGTCGGAGGCCCCGTTCACCCTACGCTTTTCCCTTGCGCTCACCTGGCTTTGCCAGAAGTCGCGCAATGGGAAAAGCTTCGGGTGAACGGGGCCTCCTTCGTTAACTCGCTACAGGGTTACTGGGCTGAATTCATTTTTTGACTACCGCTCGGCGGTGTTGATGGCTCCCTTGTTGGGGCTTTCTTTTTTATCTCGCTACAATGGGCTTCAAGAGTTCTAATGACTTGGAGTTTGGTATGGCTGTTATTAATGTGCTGCCTTCGGATGGGAAGGTTATTGACGAGGGGCCGGTTGGTTGCTCTGTTGATGTTTGCAATGATGACTTCCGTTTTCTAGATATTGGCTTGCCACCCGAGATCCTGCGTTTAAAGGATGCGGGGTATCTTTCGCAGGCTATTGAG
>CABQNA010000092.1 GCA_902465425.1 uncultured Collinsella sp. | reverse complement strand
CCGCTCAAAACACCCCGTTGCATATGTGGTTCTCTATCTCTTTGTCGGCTGGGCATTGCTGGTTGTCATCACCCATGCCATAGCTTTTGGAGCAGAACTGCTGATAGCCAGCTCGGACCAGCCCGTCGTCAAATGGGAGACGACCGATGAGTGCACCGACGGAACCCGAACCGTCTACTACAACAGCCCGTCCCTCTATCAAGAGTTCAAGGTCAAGATAAAGGACTTCAAGATTGTCGATGCCGAGCTAGGCGTTTATTTGGCAATCGGAGCAACCATTAACGCCGAGCAAGTCGAGTACACGGACAGCCATGCGACGTATCGTATCGACCTCAGCATCCTAGGCCGACCGTCACGCACCTGTCTGCTCAAATGCGACATACGCGGCACCACACTACACATGTCCGAAATACAGATGCGCCCGGACAAGGGGTCCTCTTCTTGAGCAGTATACCCGCCTGCGCAGCTACTCCACCGGCTTGAAGATGGTGGCCTGGCCAAAGACGCTGCGGATGAGGGCCTTGGCCTCGTCCTCGGTCTGCGGGATGCTCGGGGCTGCGCCCTGATGGCCGAAGGGGCTGCCAGCACCGGGATTGGATTCCCAGGGAGCTGCAGGAGCGTCCTCCTCTTTGGGGGCAGCTGCAGCGGACTTGGGCGCGGGCGTCGCACCCGGCACGTCGAACGGAGGCAGATCGTCCCCGCTCGCATCGCCGGCAAAGCCGCCGACCATAGCGTCGTCGTAGGGCACCTGCTCGGATTCCCACGGCGCGGCAGGCTGAGCCTTGGGAGCGGACGCGCGCTCGGGCGCTCGGGGCGCGGGCTCGGTCGGGAGCTTACCCGTGGCAGGAGCGCCGGCGGGGTTATCGGAGCGTAGCCAGGGGGCTTTGCCCAGGTCAGACGACTTGGGCGCGGGCGAGGCGGGCTTGGACACGGGTGTCGGAGCAGCCGGTTTGGGCGCCGCGGGCTTAGGCGCCGACGGGGTCGATGCCGCTACCGGTGTCGCTTGCTGCTGCGGCGCGCTGGCGCTCGAGGATGCAGGGGCCGCCGAGGACACGGGTTGCGGGTCCGCAGATGCCGCAGCCCGTGCAGATGGAGAATGCTCCTCATGTTGAGGAGCCGGCGTGCCACCCCCATCCAGGACATAGTCGACGGTACGACGACCGAAGACCGCGCAGACCGTCGGCAGGACCACCGACTGCGTATCGGCGCGACCGAGCATCTTAATGGCAAAAGTCGAACCTGCGGGGAACGAGACCGTGAGCTTGGAGCCGTCGTCGGCCGTGGCGCGGGCGTTGAGCAAAAGCCCTGCGTAGGAAGCCTGACGTGCCTTGACACGCTCGACAACCTCGGCCCATTTGCGCTGCAGCTCTCCGGCATCCTCGACCGCGGGCGTCTCGGCGGCACCGGCGGCGGCAACCTGGGCGGCGTTGTTGGACTGGGGCTTAGGTGCCGGAGCGGTGGCAGGCGCGGGGGCCGCAACGGGCTGAGGCGTCGGAGCCGGCGCAGGCTGAGGTGCAGGCGCTGCAGGCTTGGAAGCTGACACGGACGCAGAACGGGGCGCAGGCTGAGCCGTCGGAGCGGCAGCACCACGGTCCCAAGGCATACCGCCCTGGCGCGCGGACGTAACAGCAGGGGCAGAGGTCGCCGCAGGAGTAGCGGCTCGGGCACCCGAGATCAGCGTCGGCTGCTGGACAGCGGGTGCGGATGCAGCAGGCGCACTCGCTTGAGCAGCAGCCACGCTCGCCGGCACGGCGCCGTTGGCAACCATGGCCTCCAGGCGTGTCACGCGCTCGGCCAATGCCTCAATCGTTAAATCAGCCTCGGGACGCGCCAGACGCGTGCAGGCAATCTCGAGCACCAGGCGCACGTCGCTCGCGCCCCTCATCTCCAGTGCGGCATCGTCGAGCACCGTCAGCACACGGGCCAGGCGGTCGGCAGGATGCTCGCCAAAGGCAGCGGCCTCGGCAGCAAGCGCCTCGGCCTGCTCGGAGCCGCCCTCAAACAGCTCGGCACGGGCACCGGCAACGCAGGCAACGTACACGTCACGCACATGCGCCACCAGGTCGCGCGTCAGCTCCAGCAGGTCGTTTCCTTCCTCGACCTGCGCACGAATCAGTCCATAGAGCTCGGCAACATCGCGATCGGCAATGGCGCGGGAAAACTCGCCCAAAATCTGGTCCGAAACCTCACCTAAAAGCGAGCGGGCGTCGTCCGCATGCACAGAACCGTTGCCAAAGACGCTCAGCTGCTCCAGCGTGGACAACGCGTCGCGCATGCCGCCCTTGGCATGGCGCGCCACGATAGCCAGCGCCTCATCGTCGTAATCGAAGCCCTCCTGCTCGCACACGTATGCCAGGCGACGCTCGATATCCTCGTTGCCGATGCGATGGAAATCGAAGCGCTGGCAGCGCGAGAGGATGGTCTCCAGAATCTTTTGCGGGTCGGTGGTGCACAGCACAAAGATCACGTGTGCCGGCGGCTCCTCAAGCGTCTTGAGCAGCGCGTTGAACGCCGCCGTCGTGAGCATGTGAACCTCGTCGATGATATAGATCTTGTACTTGCCGCGCACCGGGGCAAAGTTGACGGAGTTGATGATCTCCTCGCGCACATTGTCCACGCCCGTGCGGCTTGCGGCATCGAGCTCGTAGACATCGGGGTGGTTGCCCTCGGCGATGAGCTCGCACTCCTCACAGGTGCCGTCGGGCATGCACCCGCTTGCGCCCTCGGCGCGCGCTGCCTCGGCATTACGGCACAGCAGCGCCTTGGCAAGGATGCGCGCCATGGTGGTCTTGCCCGTGCCGCGCGGTCCGCAGAACAGGTATGCGTGGGACAGGCGCCCCTCGGTGATGGCGTGCTCGAGCGTCGAGACGATATGCTGCTGGCCCACCACGGAGTCGAAGGTGAGCGGGCGATACTTTCGGTACAACGATTCCATGGGTGCTCCCCCGGGTATACTGAGTCTTGTTGCCGCGACGGCCATGCGGTCGCACGGCATACTGCATTCATAATAACCCGTACGGCGAGCCCGCCGCGATAGGAGTCCAAAGAGCATGGCAGACGCAGAGAGCAACCTCGTCCCCTCCGAAGCAGCCGACCAGGTCGAGGTCGCGCTCGAGGAGCAGGCCGCAGCCGACGACGGCATCCTGTACCTCAACGAGTACCAGTACGAAAACGACCTGGTCACCGACTTCGCCCGCCTGGTCGCCTCGCCCAGGCGTCGCGGTTCGCTGTATGTCGCCGCGGCAATTGCCGCGCTGATCGGCATTGGCATGCTGGTGGCCGGCGGTAACTGGATCAAGTTTGGCGTCGTCCTGATCGTATTCGGCGCCTTTTTGGCCTGGTGGAGCAAAAACCTGCACCACACGCTCGCCCGTGACTTTATCGACGCCGTCGAGGCCGACGAGTCCATGGGTGGCCGCTATCGCCGCGTCGCTGCCAACGAGGACGGCCTGATGGTTTGGGGCAAGAGCGGCAAGTCGCAGTTCTTCCCGTTTGAGAAGCTCGACCACGTACTCGACGGCGAGCGCATCTTTGTAGCCATGTTCGCCGACCAGGGCGTGACTATCCCTAAGGACACCTTTATCCGCGGCGATGCCGAGCAGTTTGGCCCCTTCCTTAAGGCGCGCATCAACAAAAAGCTCCGCATCGAGACCAAGAAGAAGAAAATGAAGGCCGAGAAGGCTGCCGCCGAGGCCAAGCGGGGCGACAAGGCCGACAAGCCCCAGGACAACAAGGGCAAGCAGCGCAAGCAGAAGAAGAGCAAGAAGAAGCGCTAACCCGAGCCGGGGTCCAAACTCCGGCCGCCTGCTTAGGCGTAACTTAGATTGACAGCGGAAACCGCATCCCGTTTTGGCGCTCCAAAGTGGGATGCGGTTTCCTTTTGAGCGCCCATCCGGAAAGCGCATCCCGCTCTACGCCAATATTCTGGGACGCAGTTTCCGCAGACCACCCCATTCGGAAAGTGCATCCCTTAATTTGGTCGCAAAGTGGGGTGCGCTTTCCGAGCGAGCCAAAACAGAGCCAAGCCAGACAGGCAACCTCGCATCCCGCTATCCTCCCCATGCACCCGAGCGTGCTACACTAGCAGCATCTATGCCACCGCGAACGGCTCGGCTCCGCGCCCGCCACTCGCAAACGAACTTTAAACGCACGAGGGTTGGCCATGCCGCTTTTCTCGCAACATACCGCCCGGTTCTCGCCGGACGTTCCTCTGGAGGGCACCAGCTCTCGCGAGCTGCTTAAGCGGTACCAGCCGCTCGAGACACTTGCGACCGGCGGTTTTGGCTCCATCGAGATCTGCCGCGACACGCATCTGCGCCGCCGCGTCGCCATTAAGCGCATCCCCCTTATCAACGGTGCCGGCATGCCCGCCAGCGACATCATGGATGTCCTGCGCGAGGCGCACACTGCCGCTATGCTTCAACATCCCAACATCGTGCAGGTCATCGACTTTACGCACGACACAGCCTATGCCTACCTGGTTATGGAATATGTCGATGGCATGTCGCTGGCCGAGTTTTTGCACCGCGTGGACGGCCACTCACTTACCTTTGACGAGGCCGCGGCCATTGCCGATGCCCTGGGCCAGGCGCTCACCTTCGCTCATAGTAATGGCGTACTCCACCTGGACATTAAGCCCGCCAACGTGCTCATCGACCACTCGGGCAATGTAAAGCTCACCGACTTTGGCATGGCGCGACTGTCGTCCGCCGGTGGCTTTGGCGGCTCACGCGGCGGCACCATCGGCTACATGCCGCCCGAGCAGCTCGATATCGAGACCGGCACGGTCGACGAGCGCGCCGATGTCTTTGCCCTCGCCTGTGTGATCTACGAGGGCCTGTGCGGCAGCGCTCCCTTTATGGCGGCCACGCCCGCCGACTCGCTCGACCGCATCATCGGCGGCGCCACCTATCCCAGCGAGCTGATACCACACTTTCCCCCGGGAGCCGAGGCCGCGCTCATGAGCGCGCTCTCCCCCATGCCGCAGGACCGCCCCAACAGCATCGAGGCATTTTGCGACCAGCTCCTTGCCGGTCTGGGCAGCGTGCGCGAGGGCCGTCGCAGCCTGGAGCAAATGGTTGGCGAGCTTTCGGATGACGAGCAGGAACTCGACGATATCGAGCCGTCGCACTACGAGGACGACGCCATCGAGGTCGACCCCGCACTCGGCTGGGCGGGCACGCGCTGGAGCCATGCGCGCGACTACACCATGCGCACTATCTCGGCGCTAACGTGCGGCACCTTTAGCTTTTTACTGATGCAAACGGCCGGGGTCGCGGCGCTTCCCGGCCTGGTCATTGCGGCCATCGCGATCGGAGCGGCGGCTGGCCTGGCCCCCCAGATTGGCTCGGCCATCTCGGCTGTGGGCTTTTTGGTGCTCATGGCCAACGCCACCATGCAGGCACAAGGCATCCTGTCGATGCTGCCCGTCGCGGTGATCTTTGCCGCCGCCATGTCCGGTTGGTGGATCGCCTGGGGTCGCACCGAGACTGCCGCGAGCGCCACGCTCACCTGTGCACTCGCGCTTGGCTGTCTGACCGGCAATACCTTCCTGGCAGCTGGGGTCGCCGCCGGCGTCGCGTCATTTTGGCTCGGCCCGGCAAGCGCCGCCGCGGCAACGGGCATGGGCGCGCTTTTTGCCCGTCTGGCCACGGTCGCGCTTTCAGCCGGAGGCGTGCTGGGGCTCGGTAACGTTGCCGCAGCGCTGGGAGACCCGCTCCTTTGGGCTGCCTTTGTGCTGGTCGCGGCAACTGCCGCAGCGTCATCCGCGCTGCTCAATGCCCATGCCAAGCGTGCCGATCAGGGCTCAAACCTTGCCGCAATCGCCGCCATCGCTGTCACCGGCATCGGCTGCGCAGCGGCGTCCTGTCTTGCACACCATATGGAAATTGCCAGCCTTGCAGCCGCGGTCGTCGCCAAGGCGGCGGTTGCGGGAACCCTATCCTCTATAATCGTTGGGATATGCCTATATTTGCTCGGATACCAAAGAACCTATACGGAGAGTGATCTTTCGTGAACTTCCTGAACATCTTCGAGGACCACGTGGCCGGCATCTTCGGTGCCACCCGTGCCCCGTTCTCCTTTAAGAAGCTTGCCAAGCAGGCCGCTCGCGACATGGAGGATCAGACTCTGGTGATTAACGGCGTCAACACGGCGCCGGCACTCTATACCATCCTTATCGCCGCCGACGACGATCCCATGCTCGCCCCGTTCTACCCCGAGCTTTCGCGCGAGGTCCGCGAGTTGTCTTTGTCGGCGAGCCCCTCGTGCGCTTTATGATCGATCCGCAGCTGCGCGCCGGCAAGTTCTCGGTCTTTGCCGAGAACGTCGATGCCCCCACGCTCGGCCGCCTGTACGAAGAAGAGCGCGCCTATCAAAACGGCCTGGGCCAGAACAACTCCGCGGCAAGCCGTGCCGCCAGCGCCCCGCGCGCCGGCCAGCAGCAGTTTGCTGCCCCGCAGCA
>CABQNA010000091.1 GCA_902465425.1 uncultured Collinsella sp. | reverse complement strand
GAGATGACCCGCCTCTCCAATCAGTCCCGTGGCGACCGTGGCCACCGCGGGCCTCAAGCATGTCCCGGACTAGGAGAACATGCCGGTGAGGTAATCATTCAGCCGCTTGTCCTTGGGCCGTTGGAAAATCTCGTCAGTCTCGTCGTACTCGACCATATCGCCCATGTAGAAGAACGCCGTGCGGTTGGACACACGCGACGCCTGCTCCATGTTGTGCGTCACGATGACGATGGCGCGGTCGGCAACGATCGACGACATGAGGTCCTCGATCGCCAGCGTCGAGATGGGGTCAAGCGCCGAGCAGGGCTCGTCGAACAAGATCACGTCGGGGTTGAGCGCCAGCGTGCGCGCGATGCACAGGCGCTGCTGCTGACCGCCCGAAAGCGCATGGGCGCTCTTGTCGAGCTTGTCCTTGACCTCGTCCCACAGCGCCGCGCCGCGCAGGCTCTCCTCGACCATGCGGTCGAGCTCGTCGCGGTCGGTGATGCCGTGGCGCTTAGGCGCAAACGTGATGTTGTCGCGAATGGACTTGCGGAACGGGTTGGGCTGCTGGAACACCATGCCAATGGAACGGCGCAGCTCGTAGGTGTTTTCGGTCTTGGTGTTCACGTTGCGCCCGCGATAGTTGATCTCGCCCTCTACGCGGCAGCCGCGAATCTCGCGATTCATGAGGTTGAGGCTACGCAAGAAGGTCGACTTACCGCAGCCCGAAGGCCCAATGAGCGCCGTGATCTCGCCCTTGTGGAAGTCGAGCGACGTATTGTGCAGTGCATGGTGGTCGCTATAGTACACGTTGACGTCCTTGGTGGAGAGCACGACCTCATCGCTCACGGCCTTGCCGCTCACGCGCACGCGCTTCTCGCTCTCCCCCACACTCGACAGGAAGTCCTGGGTCTCGGACGATGCCGCTTCGGTTGCGGGCGTTACATTCATCTCGCTCATTCAGCCGTCATCTTCCTTGCCAGTTGCTTGCCCACGATACGGGCGATTACGTTAAACAGCAGCACGCAAATCATCAGCAGCGCCGCGGTGCCCCAGACGATCTGCTGGGCCTCGGGGCTGCCCTCGCCATAGATCTTGTAGATGTGCACGGCGAGCGACTCACCGGGGCGGAACACGTTCCAGGCGCACGTGGGGCTCGACAGGTTAAAGCTCAAGAAGTTCAGACGCACCGGCGAGCTCATGCCCGAGGTAAAGAGCAGTGCCGCGGCCTCGCCAAACACACGGCCGGCCGAAAGCACGATGCCGGTCACGATGGCGGGCATGGCCTCGGGGATTAGGATGTGCAGCGTGGCCTCCCAGCGGGTGAGGCCCATAGCCAGACACGCATCGCGCTGGGCCTGCGGCACGTCCTCGAGCGCCTGCTGAATCACGCGCACCAGGATGGGGATGTTGAACATGGTGAGCGCGACGGCGCCGGAGATGATGGAGTACTTCCAGCCCAGCTGCACCGAGAACACCAGAAAACCGAACATGCCGACGACGATGGAAGGCAGCGAGGACAAGGTCTCGATAGCGGTGGAGGCGATGTCGCGGATAGGGCCGTTCGGCGCGTACTCAACCAGGAAGACCGCCCCGCCCAGGCTGATGGGCACCGAGATGATCAAGGTGATCAGCAGCAGATAGAACGAGTCGAACAGCTGATAGAGTACGCCGCCCTGGGTTCCGTTGGCACGCGCGGGCTGCGTGAGGAAGCCCGGCTTAAGCAGCGTCGAGATGCCCTCGAACAGGATGTAGGCCACCATGGAGACGACGATGAGCATGACGATGGCGACGATCGCCGTCAACACGCCCGCGGCGATGCGGTCCTGCTTTTGGACGCGCTCGAGTCTCGCCTCGTCGATACGGATGCGCGTGCTAGCCACGAGCCTTCGCCCCCTTGCGGCCTATAAGGTGGATGATCAGGATGAAGATGAGGCTCATGCCCATCAGCAGCAGACCGAGCGCCCACAGAACATCGTCCTGGGCCGAGCCCTCGGCATAGACCGCCATGGACGTGGTGAGTGTGGTGGTAATGGTCGAGGCCGGCGACAGCAGCGACGTCGGCATGGCCTCGATACCGCCGATAACCATGCGCACGGCGAGCGTCTCGCCAAAGGCGCGGGTCATGCCAAGGATGACCGCGGTCATGAGCGACGGCATGGCGGACTTGAGCACCACGTGCCAGATGGTCTGCCAGCGGGTGTAGCCCAGCGCGAGCGAACCCTGGCGGTAGCTGTCGGGCACGGCGCGCAAGCCGTCGACCGAAAGCGTGGTCATGGTCGGCAGGATCATGACGGCCAGCACGATGGCGCCGGGCAAGATGCCCAAGCCCGTGCTTGCGTGGAAAACGCTCTTCATGAGGCCGACGACCACGTGAAAACCGATCAGGCCAAAGACGACCGAGGGAATACCGGTCAAAAGCTCAATGAGCGGCTGAAAGATCTTGGAACCAAACTTAGGCTGGATCTCGACCGCAAAGATGGCAGAGCCGATAGCGATGGGCAGCGCGATAAGCGTGGAGAGCACCATGACCGCAAACGAGGTGACGATCAGGGGCAGGGCGCCGGTATAGGGCAGGCCGTTTTCGGCTGTGTTGGCCAGGTCCCACTTGGTGCCGGTGAAGAACTCGACGACCGAAACGCCGTCCTTGAGAAAAGCCGAGAGGCCCTTTTGGGCGACCATAAAGATGAGCGCGGCAACGACAAGCGTCACGAGCGCAACGCACGCGCCCGTGACGCCCAGGCCCACGTTCTCAAGGTCGCGCTTTGGCAGCTGTTTTGCCATTGCAAACCTTTCCGGGGCGATTACTTATTTGCGGAGACCTTGCCGCTGGCGTCCTTGACGACCTTCATGGCAGAGACGGGGATAAAGCCCTGTTCCTCAACGAGCTTGCCCTGGACGTCGTCGGAAAGCATGAACTCCAGGAAGGCCTTGGTGGCCTCGTCGGCGTCCTTGGAGCAGTACATATGCTCGGTCGCCCAGATCTTGAAGGAGTCGTCGGCGACGTTTGCGCTCTTGGGCTCCACGCCCTCGACCTTGATGGCGTTGAACTTGGAGTCGTCGAAGTGCGAGAAGTCGAGGTAGGAGATGGCGTTGTCGGTGCTGCCCATCTGAGTCTGGACATCGCCGGACTTGTCGAGCTCGGCGTCGCCCTTAAAGTCAACGGCCTCGTCACCAAAGACGGCGGCCTCGAAGGTGGCGCGGGTGCCGGAGCCGGCCTTGCGGTTGAGGACGACGATCTTTGCGTCGTCGCCGCCGACCTCCTTCCAGTTGGTAATCTGACCGGAGAAGATACCCTTGAGCTGCTCGAGGGACAGGTCGTCGACCTTGACGTTCTTGGAGACGACGGGGCCCATGCCCACGACGGCGACCTCGTGGTCGACGAGGTTCTTGACCTGATCGGCCTCGAGCTTGGTCTCGGCGAAGACGTCGGAGTTGCCGATGGTAACGGTGCCTGCGGCGACAGCGGTCAGGCCCTTGCCCGAACCGTTACCCGAGCCGGAAACGGAGACATCGGGGTTGGCGTCCATGAACTTCTCGGCAGCGGCCTCGACGAGAGCCTGGAACGAAGAGGCACCGTCGTAGGTCACCTCGCCGGAGACGGACTCGGCAGCAGCGGCACTACCCTTGTCGGCGGCGTCGGAAGCGCCGGAGCCGCCGCAACCAACGAGACCGAGACCGACGATGCTGGCAAGACCACCAGCGAGGCCGAGGAACTGACGACGAGAATAAGCCTGATCGAGCATGATCTTCCTTTCATACATGCGACTCGCGGGCACCCTGCCCGCTTTGCTGTTTGGAAAGATACGACCTCGATCGGGCAGCGCCCGCGCCAACTGCGGTTTCTTACGGGCATCTGATAGACCCTTACCGCAAGCTCTGTCCAGCCTTTACAAACGGATAACAATCCAGCGCCGAACATGGCGCACCTTTTACACCAATAAAAACAAAGTTGCGGTGAAATAGTTCCTGCTTGGCCATCAAATGGCCCATTCTAGGAACTATTCCACCGCAACTTAGATTGGGAAACCGCGAAACCTTAAAGCTCTAATTCATTCAAACGGAGGATCGCAACAATATAGATCTTGAGCGCTTGCTTGAGCTGTTCCTCGTTGGCGCACTCGTTGGGACCGTGCATCTGGCCGCCCCACTCGGGCAGCTCCAGGCCGGTCTCCTCGGGGCCAAACGAGACGGCGCGGGCAAAGTTGCGCGCGTACGTGCCGCCGCCCATAGCAAAGGGTTCGGCATGTTTACCGGTGAACTCGTTATAGGTATCGATGAGCGCCCTCACGGCCGGATCGTCGGCAGACACCGAGAACGGCACCTTTGCATGACCCAGGCGACACGTCACGTCAAAGCGCCCCACGAGCGGCTCGAGCTGCTCGCGGATGGTATCGGCGCTCGTGCTATCAGGGAAACGCACGTCGATGACCTGCTCGATATGGCCATCCACCACGCGGATGACGCCGGGGTTGCAGGTGAGCGGGCCAAACGCCGGGCTCGTCGCGTCGATACCCAGGCCGCGACCATAGGCGTCCGCATGCACAAAGGCCAAAAACTTGACAAACTCGTGCTCGGCAGGCGTCAGCAGGCGCTCGCCGCGGGCACCAAACGCGTCCTCGGCCTCGCGCAGATACGACACGATCAGGCCGACGGCATTGATCGTCCCCTCGGGCATCGAGGCGTGACCGCCAATACCGTGGGCGAAAATCTGCACATGACCATTGTCGAGAGCCGTGATCTCCAGGCGGTCAGCATTCTCGACCGGCGCCGGCAGCTCATCGGCGGCAATCGCGAGCTCGCAGATGGACTGCGACGGAATGGCATTGCTCGCCTCGGCGCCGCTCCACGACACGATGCGCCCGCCGTCGATCTTGGGACTCACGAACGTCGCCCCAAACTGGCCCTTCTCGGCATTGCAGACCGGGAACTCGGCATCGGGCGTAAACAAAAAGTCGGGGTCTGCGTGGTTCTCCAGATAATGGTGAACGTCGGACATGCCCACTTCCTCATCGCAGCCCAGCAGCGCGCGGAAGGTGTAGCGCGGAACAATGCCGTGCTTGAGCAGGTACGCGCCGGCATAAAGCGACAGCACTGCCGGGCCCTTGTCGTCGATCACGCCGCGACCGAGCAACCAGCCCTCGCGACGCTCCATCGCGAACGGATCGGTGTTCCAGCCAGGGCCGGCGGGAACCACGTCCACGTGGCAGATAGTCGCGAGCTGCTTGTCGCCGCGGCCCGGGATATCGGCGATTCCCACATAGCCCTCGTCGTCGCTCGTCTGATAGCCGAGCTTCTGCGCGATGCCGAGCGCGCAATCGAGCGCGTCACGGACCGGGCGGCCAAACGGCGCGCCGGGCTCCGCATCGGCAGAAACTGCCACGGAAGGATAACTCACCAGCTGCTCGATATCAGCGACGACATCCTCCCAGACCTCGTCGACATACTCAGCGACGCTCTGCTCCACCTGATTCATGGACGACCTCCTTACCAATGAGCGACGGGTACGCCCGCCCCTCACATTATGTCTATTAGATAGCGAAAAGTTTAGCAAGCTCGGCCACCGAGTGCACCACCGCATCGGCGCCCGCGGCCTCGTGCTCCCCCGGCGCTGCCGCGCCCGAATAGATGCCGATGCACGGCACGCCCATCGCGTGTGCGCCCTCCACATCGTTAAAGCGATCGCCGATCATCACGGCATCGTCGGCCGTCGCGCCGAGCGCCGCCAGGGCATCGCGAACCGAATCGGCCTTGGTCTCGCGTCCCTGCGGCGGATTCATGCCAACCACCGCCTCAAACTGCGAAAGCCCCAGCTCGCCCACCATGTCAATGCACTTTGCCTCCATGCGTGACGTCGCCACGACCAAGCGATGCCCCTGCGCGACAAGGCCATCGAGCAGCTCGGGGATTCCATCGAACACGGGATACTCTTCCGGTCCCAGCTCATCAAAAAAGGCACGGTACTCGTCAGCCACCACAAGCGACTCCTCGCGGGAGAAGCCATAAAAGTCGTGAAAGCTCTTCCACAGGGGCGGCCCGATCATGCGGCGCAGGTCACCCATCTGCGCCTCCGAAAACCCGCGCGCGGCCAACGTCTTGCGCGTCGAGCTCATCACCGCCCGGCCCGTATCGGCCACCGTGCCGTCAAAATCGAACAGCACAACCGGCCGCCTGTATATCTCCAACGCCTCCATCGGCATTCCTCTTCCCCAGTTGATGATTTCCACACCGACACTTCAAACTGTTGACTATTCAACAATTGAACCTAGAAATGTGGAACGACTCCACTATACTTGTCGCACTTTGCTCTCAGAAGGCGGCGCGCAAGCGCCCCAATGAAAGGTGCAATTATGTCTTTTGCCATCATAACCGACTCCACGTCGGACATCTCCCCCGCCCGTGCTCAAGAGCTTGGCATTTACGTCATTCCACTGCATGTGATTATCGAGGGCGAGGACCTGCTCGACCAGGTACAGATCACCGCCGAG
>CABQNA010000090.1 GCA_902465425.1 uncultured Collinsella sp. | reverse complement strand
CGCCTCGCCGTTGCTCAGGCCGAGGTTCTCATCGACACCTTGGTCGCTGAGCACCTCCGCCGCGGCGGACAGGTATTCCTTTTGCATATAGAGTCCCCTCCTGGGATTCGGGCCACTCAGCAGATTGATGCCCGATCATAATTCCCAGGAGAAGGGCAAGGGCTCATCAAGGCTGCCGTGCTGAGCGGCAGTTGATAGTGGAGCTATGGTACCCCAAAGCGACGCGTCTAGCCAAAACATTCCATCTGGAAACACGGCACAGGCGCAACGGTGCAGACAGTGTGATGCTCAAGATTGGTAAAACGTTTTTTCTTCGGCGCATCGTCAAACTGAAATATCGCCCAGATAGCAGCGGTTAGAACGGTTGGTAAAGTTTTTGCACATACCGTTTTTTCGCAAAAAATGAACTTCTAATTCGGCATACGGTCGATTTTTTGGGGTATTCGGTCGGCATTTCGTTATAATCATCTCAGTTTTATTTCTTATGGTTTATCTATCAGCGCAAGACGATGTCAGATGGAGGTCTGAATGTACAAGCGCACCAAGATTGTATGCACCATGGGTCCCGCCTGCGATAGCGACGAGACCATCCGCGAGATGATCAAGGCGGGCATGAACGTCGCCCGTTTTAACTTCTCGCACGGATCCTACGACGAGCACCACGGTCGCATCGAGCGCGTCCGTCGTATTTCCAAGGAGCTCGGTCTGCCCGTCGGCATCCTGCTCGACACCAAGGGCCCCGAGGTCCGCACCGGCCTTTTGGTCGACGGCAAGAAGGTTGCCGTCAAGACCGGCGATAAGATCGTCGTCACCGCTCAGCCCACGTCCGAGGATTTCCACGGCACCGCTGAGCACATCTCCCTCGACTACCTGGCTCTGCCCTCCGAGGTCGAGAAGGGCTCCCTCATCCTGATCGATGACGGCCTGGTTGCCCTCGAGGTCGAGTCCGTCGACGGCCAGGATATGACCTGCGTCGTTAAGAACGACGGCCTGATCGGCGAGCGCAAGGGCGTCAACATGCCCAACGTCAACATCTCGCTGCCCGCTATCACCGAGCGCGATCGTCAGGACATCCTCTTTGGCCTGACCGAGAACATCGACTACATCGCCGCTTCCTTCATCCGTGACGGCGAGTCCGTCCGCGGCATCCGCGAGCTTTGCCGCGAAAACGGCGGCGAGCACGTGACGATCTTCCCGAAGATCGAGTGCGCCCTGGGCGTCGAGAACTTCGACGAAATCCTCGAGGCTTCCGACGGCATCATGGTTGCCCGTGGCGACCTGGGCATCGAGATCAAGCCCGAGCTCGTTCCCCACATCCAGAAGGAGATCATCGCCAAGTGCAACGCGGCCTACAAGCCCGTTATCACCGCTACGCAGATGCTCGACTCCATGCAGCAGAACCCGCGCCCGACGCGCGCCGAGGTTGCCGACGTTGCTAACGCCATTTACGACGGCACCGACGCCGTTATGCTCTCTGGCGAGTCCGCTGCCGGCAAGTACCCGGTCGAGGCCGTCAAGATGCAGGCCAGCATTGCTCTCGAGACCGAGAAGTACCTCCCGGCTCACGCTCCGCTCGAGGTTCCGGCTGACGCTCACGGCACCCGCGTTGTCAACAACGTTGTAGGTATGTCCGCTGTGAACATGGCCACCACCGTTGGCGCCAAGTGCATCACCGTGCCGACGACCACTGGTCGTACTGCTCGCCTGATCTCGCACTTCCGTCCCAACATGCCGATCTGCGCGTTCTCCCGCCACGAGTGGGCCGTCCAGCAGATGATCATGTACTGGGGCGTTATCCCGCACCAGGCAGAGATTACCCAGGGCACCGTCAACGGCACGATCGTCAAGGCGATCGAGACCGCTAAGGAGCTCGGCTACGTCAAGACTGGCGATTTGACCGTCGCTACCGCCGGCGATCCCCGCATGAGCGTCCAGCTCGAGGACAAGGTCTCCTCGACCAACGTCGCTTACGTCGCTCAGGTACGCTAAATCGTACTTGCAAGCAGATTTGCATTGCAAAGGGCCCGGAAGGCATTGCCTTCCGGGCCCTTTTTAAAGACCTTCTTCATATGCCGCTTCATCGATTTGCGTTCAATCGCAAGCCTCTCCGATGCCGAGCGCACCACCGAAGACGCCCTGCGACGGGAGTTGTTGGTCAATTGGGATGAGCTGTTCACCGTCAAGCCGGCCGGCTAGCAGCTAGCGATCAGGGGGACTGCAGGAACGTCAGAAGCAGCAACGCGAGCCGCAAAGCCTGCCTCGGTTAGCTCGATGACCTCGGTAAACGTTGCATCGAAAAACTCCTCGGTTAGCAGGCGATACGGCGGATGATCGGGCTCGCCGGGGTTTTCGCGCACAATCTCGTGCATGACGCCGATGGTCTTGAGCACATATTCCTTATGGATGGGATACTGCCCAAAACGCGTCGCAGCGGTATACAGGCGATCGGTCGCACGCGGAATCGAAACAATGCCGAGCGTCTTGCCAAACCAGTCAAAGTCGCCTTGCTTTTTAATGCGGAACTCCTCACACGGCTTGCCGCCGTGCGCCTCCAGGTACTGATTCACGCGCGTATTCCATACGGTGTCGGCCACCAGATGCGACCAGACACCCAGCGTTAAATCGAGCAACGACTGCGCCACATCTTCGGACGCAAGCGAGAACTCACAGGCGCCGGGACCGGCAACCGGCTCGGCGTCCTTGTAGCGCTGGGGATAGTGTACGCGGTTCAGTCGCTCGCGTTCCTCGATAATCGAGGTCGCCGCGGCCGGCGCACCGGTAGGCGAACTTTTAAGCAACGGCGCCACATAGGTATCCCAGAACTCATGCTCACGAGGCTTAGGGATGGGCTCAGGCTTGGCAAAGTGCGTAATGCGGTACGGGATGGGATCGGCGATGCCAGGGACCATATAGCCCACGAAGATATCCGGAACCACGCAGCCAAACAAAAAGGCATTGCGGTCGCGAACGCTCTTGGCAAGCGCACCGGTGCGCTCCAGCAAACGCTCCGTCTGAGCGATATGAATGTTCCAGCTTGGCATAGCCACCCCCATAAAAACCTGGATAACTATACCATCACGGCAAAGCCGCGCGTACGGCTACGCACGCTCTACGCAGCAACTATTCCGCAGCGCCGCCCTCGGTTCCATACGACGACACCGGCGCCTCGACCACATGATGATATCGATCGATATAGATGGCGCGGGCACCCAGGCGTCGCACCAAATCCTGGTGATGTGTGCTCATCAAGACCGTCTTGCCGGCAGTAACATAGGCCAGTAGAAAGTTGACCACGATGTCGCATGAGTCCTCGTCAAGTCCGTTGGTAGGCTCGTCAAGCACCAGGATATCGGGGTTCATCGACACAACCGCGGCCAGCGCCACGCGCTTCTTTTGCCCGCCCGAAAGCTGATAAGGAGAGGCGTCGGCAAGATCGGCAACCTGGAACAGCCCCATGGCATCGCGCACGCGGCGCTCGAGCTCGTCTGCCGGCAGCCCCATCTGCGCGGGACCAAAAGCAACTTCCTCGCCCACCGTAGCGCAGAACAGCTGGGCGTCGGCATTCTGGAACACAAAGCCCACGCGCTGATGAAAACGCTGAGCGGCCGCGGAATCCTTTAGAAACGCCGCATCGATCACGTGCCCGTCAAACAGGTATGCCCCTGCGTCCGCGAGTTCAAGGCCGTTAATAAGGCGCATGATCGTCGTCTTACCGCAGCCGTTGGGACCGAGCAGGGCAACAAGTTCACCACGATCGACCTGCAGCGACACACCGTCGACAACCGTATGCCCCGCATAGGAGAACACCACGTCGCGCAGCTCGATGAGCGGCGTTGTCTCGGCGCCAGCAGCACCGCTCGCGCCCATCGCGTCATTCGTATCGTTTGCCAAAACGTCGCCCTTCCCTACTCACATCGACGGCTCGGCCGCCCGCGCTACAGCACCGCGCACAACATGGCGAGCAGCACCACAACGGCCGCGTAAACGGCATCGCGCCAGCCAAAGCCGCTCCGCGCGGGCGCCGGATACGCGCCGGCAAAGCCGCGACAGAGCATGGCCTCGTCCATCGCGCGGCTGCATTCCATCGCCTTGATAAACGTCATGCCCATGATACCCGCCAGCGAGTCGGTGCGCGAAAAACCCGCAGGCGCACGACCCACGCTGCGCAGCATGACCGATTCGCACAGATTGTGCGCCGTGCGACCCAGCACCTCGATGTGCTTGAGCGCCATATCGAAGGTAAAGATGACCTCGTCGGGCAGGTGCAGCATTTTGAGTGCCGCCGACATGCGACTCCAGGTAAGCGTCCACGAAACACCCAGCACCAGCGACACATTAATAAACGTCTTGAGCGCGATCTTGAGCATGGCGCCCGTGGCAGACGCGCCCAGAAGCAGGGCAGGCAGTGCCAGAACCACCGCAAGCCCCGTGGCGCCGAGCGCCGGTACAAAGGTCGCACGCAGCCCGCGTGCGGGGCGCACCGCGACCAGCACCAGCGCGATAGCCGCCATCAACATGAGGTACACCGGGCTTTGCGTCAGACACACGCACAGAACGCAAACGAACATCCCCACCAGGCGCATCGGAGCCGAAACGCAAGAAAGGGCGCGGTCGACCATCGACCCGCCCTCATGTGCGCCTCCACCCAGGCGAACCCGCTCAAGCAGGCTCGCCAGGTGCAGGACATTCTTCTGCATCACACGATGCCGAACCCCCGCGGGCTCGTATCGCTCCTCGGCCGCAAGCCAGCTAGGCAGCTCGGCTATTGCCATGAGCACCGCTTTCCTTGACCGTCAGCGAAATCAGACGGAATGCGATGGTGAGCACCGCCACGCCAATCACGCCCGAAAGAATATACATCGCGGCCTGGCCGGCAAAGCCAAGGCCCTGCTCCTCGGAATAGGCCTGCAGATAATCGCCCGTAGGCAGGGCATCGGCAAAGGTCGGGGTATCGAGGCCGACCGAAGCCTGCAGGCTGTCGTCGCCAGCCTCCTGAACGGCGGTCGCGGCGCCCTCAGCGTCCCACTCGCCCCAGGCGTCACCCGTGGCCAGCAGGCCCAGCGGCGTGGCCACGACAAGCACGGCGACCAGGATGAGCGTGGGGACCAGCGAGGTCTTCTTGGCAGCAGCGTCCTCGGCAGCAAGCTGGCCATCGACGGCCTCGGGCCCGACGATAACGCTCGGCGCCGTCTTCTTAATGAAACCGTAGATGGCGGCCGTCGCCACGCCCTCGACCACGCCGGCAACCAGCATATGCGGGACCAACATTGCCGGAATAGCCACGGACAGCGGGAAGGGGCAGTACAGCGGCGCGCCCGAAGCGTTGGTAAAGAGCATCGGCTGAATACCAAACTCGATTGCCGCGCACAGGGCCGCCAGGCACAGGCCGACCCAGCCGCTTACGATGGCCGAAACCGAGGTGCCCCAGCTCTTGTCGTGCAGACGGCTGTTGAGCGCACGGAACACGATAGCAGCGGTAAACGGCAGCACAAAGGCCATGTTAAAGCAGTTGGCGCCAAAGGACAGGATGCCGCCGTCGCCAAACAGCAGCGCCTGCAGCGCCAGCGCGACCGAGACAGCAATAGCCGCGGCCTCGGGGCCCAGCAGCAGCGCGATGAGTGCACCACCGACGGCGTGGCCTGTGGTGCCGCCGGGCAGCGGAACGTTAAACATCATGAGCAAGAAGGAAAATGCGGCGCAGATGCCCAGGAAAGCCATGTGCTCGCGATCGAGCGTGGCGCGCACTTTCTTGATGCAATGGGCCCACACGGGAACCATCGCCACTGCCAGCACGGCATCGGTCTGCGGAGACAGATAATTATCTGGAATGTGCATGTACGCCTCCCGGTTGTCGGCGCACAGAATTTCAACGCCGCTTAAATCACCTTGTCAGTGTTACGCATTGTCAGATTCGTAACACGCCGCGGGCTATCATAGCAAAACGGCGCACTGCCGACAAAGCAGCACGCCGTTATGTAATGCGCGTGTCATATATGAAGGCTCAGCAGTGCCTTATTCCGAACACCGCGGTCACGCAGAGCCCACAGCAACCGCCATCAGGCCCAACGCTCCCAGCGCAAATCCTATCCGCGGACCTCGCCGTTTACGCCCTTGCACACCTTGGTGACGATCTTCTGGTGCGCCTTCTCGACCTCTTCGCTGGTGAGCGTGTGGTCGTCGGAGCGATACGTAAGCGCAAAGGCCATAGACTTCTTGCCCGCTCCGATGCGGATGGGATCGCGGTAGACGTCGAACAGGCGCACGCCCTCGAGCAGCTTGCCGCCGGCGCTGGTAATGCGGCGCTCAAGATCCTCGCAGGTCACAGCATTGTCGACCACGATAGCAAGGTCGTGCTCAACAGCCGGGTACTGCGAGAACTCGCGGTAGTTCTCCTGATTGCGGGCGCCCTTGATCAGCTTGTCCAGATCGAGCTCAAAGGCAACGACGACCTCGTCGATGCCGCAGGCCTCGCGCGCCTCGGGGTGAATCTCGCCGACCCAGCCCA